>NZ_JBEZFH010000027.1:0-50256 GCF_040649355.1 Sphaerisporangium sp. NPDC049002
GGTGGGGGTGGGGCTGGGGGTCGGGGTGGGCGTGGGCGAGTCCGCCGGGGCCTCGGGCTGCGCTGACGCGGGGTCGGCGATGGCCGGTGGCCGGTCACCGGTGATGGAGACCTCCGCCGCCGCCAGCACGACCGCATGCGGCGTGATGGTGAAGCCTACCGACGGCTCAGGTGCCGTGGGCGTGGGCGTTGCGCCGGGGCTCCCCGAGGACGAGGGCCTTGGGCTGCCGGAGGCCGTGGGCGGACACGACGGCTGGGCGGACGGGCCGGTGGACGGCTGGGTTGTGGGGCGGGTGGCCGGGGCGGTTCCGCCTGTGGTGCCTGAGCCGGAGAATCCTGAGCCGGCGGTGCCTGAGCCGGAGCCGGTGGTCTGGGCCTCTTCGAGTTTGTCGAGCGTTTCCTGGGCTGCGGCCAGCGAGGCTTTGGCGGCCGTGTAGTCCTCGCGCGCGATCGTGTCGTCGATCCGCGCCAGAACCTGGCCCTTCTTCACCTTCTGCCCCACCGCCACGTACACCTTCTCGACCGTGCCGGAGGCGCCGAAGGCCAGGTCGCGGATGTTGGCGTCCACGGTGTTCCCCGCGGCGGAGACGCCGCTCACGACCGTGCCCCGCTTGGCCGACGCGAGCTCGATCTGCGTCCCCGAGGAGGCGTCTCCGCCGCCGAGATAGATCAGTCCCGCGCTCACCAGGACGATCCCCGCGAGCGCGAGTCCTCCAACTCGTACGGCGGCCGGCGGAGTGCTCGATCTCATGCGGGCCATCCTGGTCAGCCGACGTCACTCCCAGCTCAGCCCGGCCTGAGAGTTTCCTGTGGATCCGTGGCCGGAAGGGGCCGTGGAGCCGGGAACCCGGAGACTTGCCCCCAGCGGCCCCCGGCTCCACGGCCCGGCGTTGTCAGGAAACCTTCAGGGACGACGGAGGTTCACCCAAGCGGAGTGGGCCAGGCTCAGGGGTCGTGAAGCTGTCGACGAAGCGCAGAGCGCTGATCGTGAACGGTGCCCTCGGGGTGCTGTTGCTGGGCGGTGCGGGCATCGCCTACGCATCCTTGAACGGGGGATCGTCCGGAGGGGCGGCGCCGCTGATCACGCGCGTCACCCGGGGCACCGTCCTGTCGTCGGTGTCGGCCTCCGGCTCTGTGGAGAGCGGCAAAACCAGGTCGCTGGGCTTCAGCACCAGCGGCACGGTCGAGAAGATCTACGTCGAGGCCGGTGACAAGGTGTCCAAGGGCCAGATCCTGGCCCGGATCGACGACACGGCCGCGCAGGAGAGCCTGGACGCGGCGGCGGCGAGCCTCGACGCGGCCGACGACGCCGACACGACCACGGCTTCCGGTTACTCGCAGTACATCCAGGCCAGGAACTCCTACCGGGACGCCAAGCGGACGGTCGCGGGAACAGTGATCAAGGCCCCGTTCGCGGGCACGGTCACCGCCGTGAACGGCACGGTCGGCGGCTCCTCGTCGGGGTCTGGAGCGTCGAACTCCAGCGCTTCGAGCGGCTCGGGGTCCTCCGGCGGCAGCGGCGGCAGCGGGGCCGGGGCGTCCGGCGCCTCGTCCGGCTCCGGTTCCTCCGGCGGCTTCATCGACATCGCCGACACCAAGCGCCTCCAGGTCGTGGGCGACTTCACCGAGTCCGACGTGACCAAGCTGAAGGTCGGCCAGCCCGCGACCGTGACCTTCGACGCGTTGCCCGGGGTCACGGCGTCCGGCAAGGTCACGCTGATCGACCCGGTGGCCCAGACCAGCAACAACGTGGTGCAGTACTCCGCGACGATCTCGCTGAGCGACGTGCCGAAGACGGTGAGGCTGGGCCAGACGACCAGCGTCCAGGTCGTCGTCGCCAAGGCCGACGACGTGCTGACGGTCCCCACCTCGGCGATCACGACCGCCGGCGGCCAGAACACGGTCACCGTCCTGGAGAACGGGAAGCAGGTCACCAAGCGGGTCGAGATCGGCGTCAAGGGCGACTCGACCACCGAGATCACGTCCGGGCTCAACGAGGGTGACCAGGTGGTGCGCGCCACGACCGGCACGGGCGGCAACCTGCAGGGCGGCTTCCCCGGTGGGGGCTTCCCGGGTGGCGGTGGCATCCGCCTCGGCGGCGCCGGCGGGGGCGTACGGTGACCCCCTGGGACGGCGGAGACCGGACCGATCGGCCCGGGGCGGGTGGATCCGCGCTGAGGGACGCCGGCCGTCGGGCTCCCGTCCTGGACGTGCGCGAGGTCAGCAAGATCTACGGCACCGGGGACGCCACGGTGCACGCGCTGCGCGGCGTCTCGCTCACGGTCGACGGGGGCGACTTTCTGGCGATCATGGGCGCCTCAGGCTCCGGCAAGTCGACGCTGATGAACATCCTCGGATGCCTGGACGTGCCGAGCACCGGCAGCTACCTGGTGGACGGCACAGACGTGGGATCGCTCGACGATCGTCAACTGGCCGTCCTGCGCAACAGGAAGATCGGCTTCGTGTTCCAGTCGTTCAACCTGATCCCGCGCATGAGCGCACTGGCGAACGTCGAGCTGCCGCTGGCGTACGGAGGGGTGGGCGCGGGAACGCGCCGCCGGCGGGCGCTCGCCGCGCTTGACCAGGTGGGGCTCGCAGACCGGACCAGCCACGATCCGAACGAGCTCTCGGGCGGTCAGCAGCAGCGGGTCGCCGTCGCCCGCGCGCTGGTCACCGCGCCGTCGTTGCTCCTGGCCGACGAGCCGACCGGAAACCTCGACACCAAGTCCACGGCCGACGTGCTGCGGATCCTCGACCGGCTGAACGCCGCCGGGCGGACGATCGTCCTGATCACCCACGAGGACGACGTCGCGAGCCACGCGAAGCGGATCGTCCGCCTGGTCGACGGCCTGATCGTCGAAGACCGCCGCCAGGCACCCGTGGACGGCCCCCCGCCGAGGCTGCCGAGGGTGACCCCGTGAAGCCGAGCGTGACCCCATGAACAGGTGGCCCCATCAACAGCCGGGCACGGAACGCCTCGGCGAGGAGCGGTGAGCGATCGATGAACGCCTTGGAGGTCCTGCGGTTCGCCGTACGCGGCCTGACGGCCAACAAGATGCGCAGCGCCCTCACCACGCTGGGCATCCTGATCGGCGTGGCGGCGGTGATCCTGCTGGTAGCGGTGGGTGAGGGCACGTCGCAGTCGATCCAGCAGAACATCCAACGCCTCGGATCCAACACGCTGACCGTGATGCAGTCCTTCACAGGCGGTGGCGGTGGCGGGCGCGGTGGCGGCGGCGGAGGGTTCGGCGGTGGTGGCGGAGCCCAGCAGCAGGGCGGCACCGGCCCGCGTACCCAGGCCAAGCAGTTGACCCTCGACGACGCCCGCGCCATGGCCGACCCGACCGGGGCGCCCTCGGTGAAGAGCGTGTCCCCGGTGGTCACCGCCTCCTCGCAGACGGCGACGTACGAGGGGGCGAGCCACGCCATCTCGCAGCTCGTGGGGACCTACCCCAGCTACTTCGAGGCGTCGAACAAGCCGGTGGCCAAGGGCTCGTACTTCGTCAACGACGACGTGCTCGCCGCCAGGAAGATCGTCGTGATCGGCCAGACGGTGGCGGACGACCTGTTCGGGACCGTCGACCCGCTCGGCAAGCAGATCAACATCACGGGTGTGCCGTTCACCGTGGTCGGCGTGCTGAAGGAGGCGGGCTCGTCCGGCTTCCAGGACGCCGACGACGTCGCGATCGCGCCGCTGCCCGCCGTGCAGCAGAGCCTGACCGGGTTTGGCTCACTCGGGCAGATCGTGGTGCAGGCCAAGAGCGCGACGGCGGTGGACGCGGCCCAGTCGGAGATCACCGAGATCCTCGACCAGCGCCACGGCATCACCGGCACCGCCACGGCCGACTACCGGATACTCAACCAGGCCGCCCTCCAGGAGACGGTCAGCGCGGCGGTCGGCACCTTCACGGTGCTGCTCGGCGCCGTCGCCGCGATCAGCCTGCTCGTCGGCGGCATCGGCATCACCAACATCATGCTCGTGACCGTCACCGAGCGGACGCGGGAGATCGGCATCCGCAAGGCCATCGGAGCCCCCCGGGGCGCCATCCTTGGCCAGTTCCTCGCCGAGGCCACGATGCTCAGCCTGGTCGGCGGCCTGCTGGGCGTGGCCATCGGAGTGATCGGCAGCAGGTTCACGATCGCCGGTGTCCAACCGGTCATCGTGCCCACCTCGATCGTGCTCGCCCTCGGCGTCTCGGTCGCGATCGGGCTGTTCTTCGGCAGCTATCCGGCGAACCGGGCCGCGAAGCTGCGCCCCATCGAGGCACTGCGGCACGAGTGACATACGGCTACCGCACCAAGGAGTAATGATGAGTACGAGCAGGCGCAAGTCGTACGCGGCGGACGAGCCCGTGACGGCGCAGGAGCTGCTGGAGGACTCGCCGTTCGAGGGCGACCTCGACGCCGAGCTCGCCGTGCGGCCCGAGGGGCGCCGGATGTCCACCCTCACCCTGGTTCTCGGCGCGGGGGTGCTGCTCGTGGCGGGCATGCTCGCGGGGATCCAGGCGCAGAAGGCGTGGGGCTCCGCCACGGGCGGCCGGCAGGCCGCCGTGCAGGCGCTCCTCAGCGGCAACGGCGGGCAGCAGCGCACGGGCGGGGCCAGGACCGGTTACCTCGGCCAAGGTGGACAGGGCTCCGGCCAGGGCGGCCAAGGCGGCCAGGGCGCGGGCGGCGGCCAGGGACAGGGCGCGTTCGGCAATGTGACCGTCGGCACGATCAAGCTCGTGGACGGCGGCAAGATCTACCTGCAGACCCCGGACGGGGGGATCGTCACCGTCAGGACCTCGGGCGACACCAAGGTCCAGGTCACCAAGGAAGGCAAGGTCAAGGACCTGAAGCCCGGCAGCACGGTGATCGTCCAGGGCGAGCGGGGCGGCGACGGCACCGTCAGCGCCACCTCGGTGAACCAGGGCGGCGCCACGGGCGCCTTCGGCGGCAGGGGCGGAGGCGGTGGCTGATGTCCCGGAGAGAGCCGGAGCCGGAGGAACCACGGGGCCAGGCGGTACGGCGAGCGGAGACATGTTGTGCAGGGTGAGGCGAAACTACTTGTCGTCGACGACGAGCCGAACATCCGCGAGTTGCTGTCGGCCACTCTCCGGTACGCCGGTTTCGACGTCCTGACTGCGGCGGACGGGCGCGAGGCGGTGCAGGTGGCCGAGCGGGTACGGCCCGACCTGGTCGTGCTCGACGTGATGCTGCCCGACATGGACGGCTTCACGGTGGCGAACCGGCTCCGTTCGGCAGGGAGGCGCACTCCGGTGCTGTTCCTCACCGCCCGCGACGAGACCGAGCACAAGCTCACCGGGCTCGGCCTGGGCGACGACTACGTGACCAAGCCGTTCAGCCTGGAGGAGGTGCTCGCGCGGATCCGGGCCGTGCTCCGCCGTACCCGGGCGGACCTCAACCTGCCGTCGCGGCTCCAGGTGGCGGACCTGGAACTTGACGAGGAGGGCCACCAGGTCTGGCGCGCGGGCGAGCGGGTGAAGCTGTCGCCCACCGAGTACAAGCTGCTGCACTACTTCATGGTCAACGCCGGCAGGGTGCTGTCGAAGGCGCAGATCCTCGACCACGTCTGGAACTACGACTTCGGCGGCGACAGGAACGTGGTCGAGTCGTACGTCTCGTACCTGCGGCGCAAGGTCGACACCGTGGAACCCCGGCTAATCCACACGCTCCGGGGGGTGGGCTACGTACTACGCGCACCACGGCAATGATCTACCCGGCGACCCGGCGACCCGGCGACCCGGCGACCCGGCGACCCGGCGACCCGGCGACCCGGCGACCCGGCGATGAGCCGGCGATGAGCCGGTGATGAGTCCCAGGCCCGTCCGGGAGCTGAAGCGGCGCCTGGCCCGGTCACCCCTGTGGCTGCGCCTGGTCGTGGGAACGCTGCTCCTGGTCACGCTCGCGATCGCCCTGACCGGCGGGTTCGCCGTACAGCTGCTCCGCGGCTACCTCGTCGACCGGGTCGACAAGCAGCTGGAACTGGCGAGCCGCCCGCGGCGTGACATCTACATCCCTCCCGCGCTGAAGTCGCTGGACATACCCCGGCCTCAGCGGCAGTTCGGGCTGTTCTACATGGCCATGCTCGGATCCGACGGCACCGTCGAGCGTACGCTCCAGGAGAACCCGGGCGTCGACCCGCCCAAGCTCCCCCCTCTCACGCTGGACAAGGTGCGAGGCGCGACGCCCCACCCGTTCACCGTGGGATCGGAGTCCGGCATGAGCTGGCGGATGATCGCCGTGGCCGACGGCACCCGCATCCGCGTGATCGCGGTCCGGATGGACGACATCGACGCCACCGTCACCCGGCTCGCGGTCATCGTGGCGAGCGTGGGCGGCGGCGTGCTGGTCCTGCTGGGCTTCGCCTGCCACTGGCTCGTACGGCGGAGCCTTCGCCCCCTCGTCGAGATCGAACGGACGGCCGGCGCCATCGCCGGTGGCGACCTGTCGCGCCGGGTGCCGCTGCGGCACCGCCGTACCGAGATGGGCCGGCTCGGAAGGGCGATCAACGGCATGCTCGCGCAGATCGAGGCCGCGTTCAGGGACCGCGAGGCCTCGGAGATCGCGGCGCGCAAGTCCGCCTTCCAGGCGCGCCGCTCCGAGGACCGGATGCGCAGGTTCGTCGCCGACGCGTCCCACGAACTGCGGACGCCGCTCACCTCCATCAGGGGGTTCGCCGAGCTCTACCGCCACGAGGTCCCCGACCTCGATGAGGCGGCCCGGCTCCTGCGGAGGATCGAGGACGAGGCCACCCGCATGGGCATCCTCGTCGACGACCTGCTGCTGCTCGCCCGGCTCGACCAGCAGCGCCCCCTCGAATGCCGGCCGGTCGACGTCCTCAGCCTGGCCGCCGGAGCCGTACTGGACGCGCAGACGCTCGCCCCGGACCGCGAGATCGACCTGGTGCGGCTGGACGACTCCGAGGACCCGGTGATCGTGAGGGGCGACGAGGCCAGGCTCTACCAGGTGATCGCCAACCTGGTGGGCAACGTCCTGCGGCACACCCCGGCGGGTACGGCATTCCGGGTGGGCGTCGGGGACGTCGAGGGGAACGTGGTCGTCGAGGTGGCGGACGAGGGCCCGGGGCTGCCTGCCACCGAGGTCGAGCGCGTCTTCGAGCGCTTCTACCGGGCCGACCCCTCACGCACGCGGAGCGGCGCGGGGGGCACCGGCCTCGGCCTGTCGATCGCCGCCGCCCTGGTGCAGGCCCACGGGGGCGTGATCACCGTGGACAGCGAACCCGGCCAGGGAGCGACCTTCCGCGTCACCATCCCGTCCGACGCCTGACGCCTGACGCCTGACGCCTGACGGCTGACGGCTGATGTTTGACAGGTGAATTTCAGCTTCGTCGCATCTGGCGCTGAGTTTGGAGGCTTGTCATGGATATCGCCAAAGTCCCTCGGTTCCCCGATGGAGTCCACCCTGTGATCGCGTTGCCCCGTGTTCTCGGCGTCGCCGCTGTGGCCGCCGTCCTGCTGACCTCCGGGTGCGGCGGAGATTCCACCGCCACGGCCGGTGCCCAGGCTTCGCCCAGTGGGTCCGGTGACCAGCGTGCGGCTTTCACCGAGTGCATGCGCAAGAACGGTGTGGAAATGCCAACTGGCCGCCCTGGTGCGGCACCCACGGCTCGGCCAAGTGGTACCCCGTCAGCTCGGCCGAGCGGACGACCGGGGGGCTTTGGCACCATGTCACCTGAGATGCGGAAGGCCTTCGAGGCGTGCCGCTCGCTGATGCCGCAGGGCGGCTACGGGCAGGGGCGCGGCCCGAGGGGCGGCATGGACGACTCCGCGCTCCAGGCGTTCCGCTCGTGCATGAAGGACAACGGAGCCGAACTCCCGGAGAACAGCGGCATGCGGCAGCTGAAGACGAGCGACCCCGCCATCGCCAAGGCCCTGGAGAAGTGCCGCCCGCTCCTTCCCACCGGCCGACCCGGGCAGCCCGGAGACCAGCCCACCGCGCAGCCGACCGCCTGACCCGAACCGGACCCCGGCCTCACCGCCTGGTTCGAGTAGCGGCGAACGGTCGCATCCGCCTTTTCAGGCGCGGGGACCTCGTCCGGAACGGGTTTCCGAGCCGCCCACTTCCACCGGCCGCGGATACCTCGGCTCCCTGGGGGCATGACGGGTCTTATGGCGGGGAACAATGGCCTGCTCGTGGCCCTTACGACCCTGCGACGTCAGCTAGATCACGATCTGTTCCCCCTCGCGATCGGTGACGTCGCTTCGCACCGTCGTGCCCTCAAGGAGCTCAGAGGGCAGCTCGACGACTACCTCCTGCCGCGCGTCGCGGCCATGGACGCTCCGCTGCTGGCCGTCGTCGGAGGCTCGACGGGGGCGGGTAAGTCCACGCTGGTCAACTCCCTGGCCAGCGCGGACGTCACCGAGCCCGGAGTGCTGCGCCCGACGACGCTCGCCCCCACGCTCGTCGCCAACCCGGCCGACGAGGTGTGGTTCACCCGGCAGAACGTCCTTCCCGGCCTGGCCAGGACGACCGGGCGCGGTCGCGGCGAGCCGGGGACCCTGCGGATCGTCACGGCCACCACCCTGCCTCCGGGGCTCGCCCTGCTGGACGCCCCCGACATCGACTCCGTCGTCACGGCCAACCGCGAGATCGCGGCGCAGCTCCTCGCGGCGGCCGACCTCTGGCTGTTCGTCACCACGGCCTCCCGCTACGCCGACGAGGTCCCGTGGGGTTTCCTGCGCAGCGCCCGCGAGCGGAGCACGGCCCTCGCGGTGGTCCTCGACCGGGTGCCGCCGGAGGCGCTGGAGCCTGTTAGCGCGCACCTGCACCGCCTGCTCGACGCCAACGGCCTCGCCGGGACGCCCCTGTTCAGCGTGCCTGAGGTGGTGCTTCCCGAGGAGAACGCCCGCCTGCCCGAGGAGGCCGTACGGGGCGTGCGCGACTGGCTGGCCGCCATCGCGGCGGACGCCCAGGCGCGGGCGCAGGTCGTGCGCAGGACCCTATCTGGAGCGCTGGAGAGCGTCACCCTCCGGGTGCCGGCGCTCGCGGACGAGGCCGACCGGCAGCGGGCCGGGCTCGCCGACCTGCGCGTCACCGTCGAGTCGGCCTACGGGGCCGCCATGGCGACCTTCGACGACGGAATACGCGACGGCTCGCTGCTGCGCGGCGAGGTGCTGACCCGCTGGCAGGACTTCATCGGCACCGGTGATTTCATGCGCACGCTGGAGTCGCGCATCGGCTGGCTGCGCGAACGCATCGTCTCGGCGTTCACCGGGCGGCCCGCTCCCGACACCCAGCTCAGGGTGGCCCTGGAGACCGGGGTCGAGGCGCTGATCCGATCCTCGGCCGACGCCGCCGCCGAGCGCACGCTGGAGGCCTGGTCCGGCATGCCGGCGGGCCGCGACGTCATCGAGCGGGCCGGCGCGGTCTCGGCGGGGCGGCTCGGCCGCGCGTCCGCGACCCTTCCCGAACGCGCCTCATCGGCCGTCCGGGCCTGGCAGGGGTACGTGCTCGACCTGGTCGCCAAG
This sequence comes from Sphaerisporangium sp. NPDC049002, assembly GCF_040649355.1. Lineage (NCBI taxonomy): Bacteria > Bacillati > Actinomycetota > Actinomycetes > Streptosporangiales > Streptosporangiaceae > Sphaerisporangium > Sphaerisporangium sp. NPDC049002. The sequence continues at coordinate 9,491 of NZ_JBEZFH010000027.1, forward strand.
GAAGGGGCCGAGAAGCGCACCACCGCCAGGCTGGCCTCCTTCAGCGTGAACGGCGCCGGCCTGCTGCTCATGCTGATGGTCTTCTCCGCCACCGGGGGGCTCACCGGCATCGAGGTCGGCATCGCGGGAGGCACGAGCGTGCTGAGCCAGAAGCTCCTGGAGGCGGTCTTCGGCGACCAGGCCGTACGGACGCTCACCCAGGCGGCCCGCGAGGATCTCCGGCAACGGGTGCGCGAAGTGCTCGACGCGGAGGCGTCCCGGTTCACCTCGCTGCTCGAAGGCGTCGGACCTCCCGAGGACATGTCAGCCTCTCTCAGGCAGGCGGCGCGGACCGTACGGGACCACCGGGGTGAGATCGACGCCCCCGCCGTGGAAGCCGGGGTGGACGGGCAGTGAAGGTGCTGCGGCGGTCGGGCGCGGTGTCGCTGGACGACAGGCTCACCGCGCTGGCGGAGGCGGCGGACCTCGCCGAGGGCCGCCTCGACGAGGGGGCGGTCGCGGAGGTCCGCGCGGTGGTCGCCCGCGCGGGGGCGCGGCGGAGCCTGTCGGTCGACCACACGGTCGTGGCGCTCGCCGGGGCGACGGGCAGCGGGAAGTCGTCGCTGTTCAACGCGCTGTCGGGCACCACGCTCGCCGGGGTCGGGGTCACCCGGCCGACGACCTCGACGGCTCAGGCGGCGATGTGGGACCCCGAGGGGGCGGGGCCGCTTCTCGATTGGCTGGAGATCCCGCGCCGCCACATCGTCGACGGCGTCGACGGTTCGCTCTCCGGGCTGATCCTGCTGGACCTGCCTGACCACGACTCCATCGAGCTGGCCCATCGCCTGGAGGTCGACCGCCTGGTAGCCGTGGTCGACCTGCTGGTGTGGGTGCTCGACCCGCAGAAGTACGCCGACGCGGCCGTCCACGAGCGGTATCTGCGTGCCCTCGGCAGACACCAGGACGTCATGTTGGTCGTGCTGAACCAGACCGACCGCCTCACCCCGGCGGCGGCCGACCGCTGCGTGGGCGACCTGCGGCGGCTGCTGGACGAGGACGGGCTTTCCGGCGTGCCCGTCGTCGCCACCTCCGTGCCCAAGGACGTGGGGGTCGCCGACCTGCGCGCGACGCTGGCCAAGCGCGTCGCCGACCGGCGCGCATGGGCCGCGCGGCTCGCGGCGGACGCCGGCACGGCCGCCGACGTGCTCGCGGCGGCGTCGTCGGGCGGCCCGGCCGACGAGCCGTCCGCATCGGGGAGCCGCGCGGTGCCGTCCACGGTCGAGCTGGAGAAGCGGGCCCGTGCCGCCGGGGAGGCGCTGTCGGACGAGCTGGCCAGACCGCTGACGGCCGCGCTCGCGGAGGCGGCGGGCGTACCGCTCGTGGTGGAGGCGGTCGCCAAGGCGCACAGGCACCGGTCGGTCGCGGCCACCGGCTGGCCGGTGACCCGGTGGCTGCGGCGCTTCCGGCCCGACCCGCTGCGCCGCCTGCGCCTCGGCGTCCCGCCCGCGGACCGGACGGCGTCCGAAGAGGGCACGTCGCTCCAGCCCGGCGGCGCGGGGCGTACGTCCCTCCCGCCCGCGACGGCCGTCCAGCGGTCCCGGATGGGCACGGCGATCAGGGACGTCGGCTCCGCCGTCTCGGCCGGTCTGCCCGAGCCGTGGGCCGTGGCCGTACGACGCGCCGCGCGGTCGCGGGCGGACGACCTGGCCGAGAGCCTCGACCGCGCGGTGTCGGTGACGTCGGTGAGCAGCGGCAGGCGGCCCCGGTGGTGGCGGGCGGTCGGCCTGCTCCAGTGGCTGCTGTTCGCCACCCTGCTCGCCGGAGTGCTCTGGCTCTCGGGGCTGTTCCTGCTCGAATACCTCCGCTTCCCCGAGCTGCCGACGCCGACGCTCGGCGAGGTCCCCTGGCCCACCGTCCTGCTGGGTGGAGGGGCGCTGGCCGGGCTGCTCGTCGCCCTGTTGTCGCGGGCCGCGGCGGCCCTGGGCGCGAGGCGCAGGGCACGCAGGGCGCGGCGGGCGCTGTGGGCGAGCGTGGACACGGTGGGCAGGGAGATGGTGCTCGACCCGGTGCGGGACGAGCTGTCACGCGTACAGCGCTTCGCCGGCCTGCTCACCACCGGCCGAAGCTGACCTCAGGCTCCGGCGGCGGTCAGGCCCCGGCGGGTGGTCGGGCCCCAGCGGCGGTCAGGACTCGTCGGGGCGGGGCTCTCTCAGGGCCTCGGCGGTCTGGGGCCGCGCGTTTCCGAGCCCGGACAGCGGGTCGGGGACGGCGGTGCCGGGGCCGAGCCTGCGCGGGCCCGACTCCTCCGCGTCGGCGATCGCGTCCTCGGCGGCCTTGGCGGCGATGGCCGCCTCTTCCTTCGCCGAGCTGTGCGTCTCGACGACCTCGCGGGTGGCGGCGGACCGGGGCAGCGACTCGGTGAACGCCCGGGACACCCCTTGCAGCGCGGAGGTGACCTCGCTCGGGATGACCCAGAAGGTGTTGCCGGAGCCCTGGGCGAGCTGCGGGAGGACCTGGAGGTACTGGTAGGCGAGCAGCTGCGGGTCGGGGTCGTTGCGGTGGACCGCCTGGAACACCTCGTCGATGGCCTGCGACTGGCCCTCGGCCTTCAGGATCGCGGCGGTGCGGTCACCCTCGGCCCGGAGGATCGCGCTCTGCTTCTCGCCCTCGGCGGTGAGGATCTGCGACTGGCGGAAGCCCTCGGCGGTGAGGATCGCGGCGCGCTTGTCCCGCTCGGCGCGCATCTGCTTCTCCATCGCCTCCTTGATGCTCTTGGGCGGGTCGATGGCCTTGATCTCCACCCGGTTGACCCGGATGCCCCACTTGCCGGTGGCCTCGTCGAGCACCCCGCGCAACTGGCTGTTGATGGTGTCGCGGGAGGTCAGGGTCTTCTCCAGGTCCATGCCGCCGACGACGTTCCGGAGGGTCGTGACCGTGAGCTGTTCCACGCCCTGGATGAAGTTGGCGATCTCGTACGCCGCCGCGCGAGGGTCGGTGACCTGGAAGTACAGCACGGTGTCGATGTCGACGACGAGGTTGTCCTCGGTGATGACCGGCTGGGGCTTGAAGGACACCACCTGCTCGCGCAGGTCGATGAGCGGCTTCACGCGGTCGACCCACGGGATCAGGAAGTTCAGCCCGGGACCGAGCGTGCGGGAGTAGCGCCCGAGGCGCTCGACGTTTCCCGCCCGCGCCTGTGGGACGATCCGGATCGAGCGCAGGACGGTGAACACCACCAGCAGTGCGATCAGGATTCCGGCGATCAAAGCGGCGTCCATGCTTACTCCCGGGGATACACGAGGGCGGTCGCGCCCTCTATCTGAATGACGTCCACAGTCGCGCCCGCCGGGATCACCAGAGATTCGTCATAGGCGCGGGCCGACCACTCCTCTCCTCCGATGCGTACCCGGCCGTTCAGGCCCGTGACCTCCCGGGTGACGTAGGCGGACTTCCCGACCAGGGCGGCGACGCCGAACCGCTGCACGGGGGGGAGGGCGATATGTCGCTGGGCGATGGGCCGGAGGGCGGCGAGACCGGACACCGAGGCGAGGATGAACACCGCGAGCTGGATGCCGGTCGGCAGGCCGATCGCCGCGACCACAGCGGTCAGAAGCGCGGAGGCGCCGAGCAGTCCGAGCGCGGCGGTGAGCGTGAAAAGCTCCGCCACGCCGAGCACCGCCGCCAGTATCAACCAGAAGATCCATGAGTCCATTTGCCCCGGCCCTCCCTATTAGGAGAAACGCGTTTTAGGCGTCGGTGGTTCCTTGTTCTCCACCGTAGTCCTAAATTTTGGGGTACGGCAGGGCAAGCTCCCGTCGGCGTGAGGGCACCCGAGGGCATCCACACTGCCGTCACGTAGCGGTGCGGGCACACCGGGTGGCCGACCCGGCGGAGGCGGTCAGTCGCGTGAGGGAAGGATCGTGCCCGTCACCTCGCCCAGCGCGACGGAGGTGCCGCCGGGGCCAGGCGCGGTCGCGGTGATCCTCACCGTGTCGCCGTCTTCCAGGAAGGAGCGCGTCTGGCCGTCGGAGAGCTTGATCGTCTCGGTGCCGTTCCAGCTGATCTCGATGAGCGATCCCCGCTGTCCCGCCTCGGCCCCGGAGACCGTGCCGCTGGCGAACAGGTCGCCCGTGCGCAGGCGGGCGCCGTTGACGGTCATGTGGGCGAGCATCTGGTCGGGCGTCCAGTACATCTCCCGGTACGGCGGGCTGGAGATCGGCTCGCCGTTGAGCTCCACGTCGAGGGTGAGATCGAGGCCCCACGGCTCCCGCCTGGCCAGGTAGCTCAGGGGCTCGGGGTCCTGCGCCCTGCCGGGGACGCGGGCCTGTTCGAGGGCCTCCAGCGGCGTGATCCACGCGGAGATCGACGTGGCGAACGACTTCCCGAGGAACGGCCCGAGCGGGACGTACTCCCACGCCTGGATGTCGCGGGCGCTCCAGTCGTTCACCAGCGTCACCCCGAAGACGTGGTCGGCGAGGTCGCCGGCGCTCTCGCCGAACCGGGTCGGCGTCCCGACGACGAACCCCAGCTCGGCCTCGATGTCGAGCTTCACGGACGGCCCGAACACCGGCACGCCGCCGTTCGCGGGAGCCCGCTGGCCCCGGGGACGGGTGATCGGGGTGCCGGAGACGACGACCGTGCCCGACCGGCCGTGGTACCCGACCGGCAGGTGGCGCCAGTTGGGCTTGAGGGGGTTCTCGCCGGGCCGGAACATCTGGCCGAGGTTCGTCGCGTGCTCAAGCGAGCAGTAGAAGTCGACGTAGTCGCCGATCTCGATCGGCATGTGCAGCCGCACCTGCCGCAGGGGGATGAGGTGCGGCTCGGTGGCCGCGCGGTTCGCCGACGCCTCCCTGGCCTCCGCCGAGAGCAGGCGCTGGATGCGGCGCCGGGTGTCCCGCCAGGCCGTACGGCCCCGCGCCATGAAGGCGTTGAGGGTGCCGCCGGCGAACACCTCGTCGTGCAGGACGGGCGCGAGGTCGAGCACGTGGTCGCCGATGCGCGCGCAGGCGCGGGGAGACTCCCCGGGGCGGGAGAACACGCCGTAGGGGAGGTTCGCCACGGTGTAGGCGGACGCGTCGGCTCCGGGTACCCAGCTGGTCATCACGGTCTCCTCCTTGACGAACAGCGTCGGCCTGCGGTGATCGTCGAGGAGGCCGAGCGTGCGCAGGTCGTCGATGGGCGTGCGCGTGTTGCACGAGCCGTAGGAGACGAGCAGCTCCCTGGCCCGGCGCGCGGTCTCGTACGGCACGGCCCGCGCCAGGGCCACCAGCTCGCGCTTGTCCATGATCTCAAGCACCCGGGCCGGGTCACGGCCCTCGACGGCCGCGCACACGGCCATCAGGAGGTTGAGGAAGCCGTGCCGGTAGACGCCGAGGCCCGGGTCGGGGTGGCGGACCGCGTGGTGCAGGCCGGCGGTCGCCTTGAACGGCGTGCCCCGCTCGACGCAGGTGCGGATGAAGGCGCCCAGCTCGTGCGTGGAGGGAAAGAGCTCAGGGGTGAGCCCTCCGCAGCGGACCTTCAGCCCCACCCCGTCCGGCACCTCGTGGAGTTCGGTGGGCGGGACCTCGACGAAGAGCCGTGCGGCGGAGTTCTCCGGACGGACCCGGCCGGCCAGCTCCTGGATGCTCGACCCCGGTGGCAGAGCCGTCTCGACCAGCTCGACGTCGATGCCGGGGAGCTCGCCGAGCCGGTCGAGGCCGGGGAAGCCGGGCGTGTCGATGATGAGCCCCACCCTGATGGGACGGGTCAGCGTCGCGCGCAGCTCGTGCAGGCGGCTCGCCGGGCAGAGAAAGCGGTGGGACAGCACCGGGCTTCCCGCGTCCTCGTCGGTGTAGTGCCGGGCGACCCCGTCGGACATGGGCAGGAGCGCCGGCGGGAACAGCCCGGCGTCGTCGACGAGAGCGGCGAACAGCGGGCTCGGGGCGGGATGGGTCATCGGGCCCACGTCCAGGCGTACCCCGGGTCCTCGCAGGACAGCGCGGCGTCGCCGAGATCGAGCGGCCGGAAGGTGTCGACCATGACGGCCAGCTCGCTGGTGACCGTCACGCCCCGCCGCACGGCGTCGACGGCGGCCTCGACGGCGCCCGGCTGCGGGCCGTGCGTGAAGCCGGCCGGATGCAGGGAGATGGAGCCGACGTCGATGCCCGAGCCCTTGCGCGCGGTGTAGTCGCCGCCCGCGTAGAACATGAACTCGTCGGAGTCGACGTTGTGGTGGTTGTACGGGATCGGCACGGCGTCTGGATGGAAGTCCAGCGGCCGGGGGCAGAACGAGCAGATGACGAAGCCCGGCCCCTCGAAGGTCTGGTGCACCGGCGGCGGCGCGTGGGTGCGCTTCACGATCGGCTCGAAGTCGGCGATGTTGAAGGCGTACGGGTACAGGTAGCCGTCCCAGCCGACCACGTCGAACGGGTGGTGCGCGTAGGTCAGCCGGGTCAGGCCGCCTCGGGTCCTGACCAGGACGGGCGTCTCGGAGTCCTCCACGATCAGCGGCTCGGCGGGCGCCCGCAGGTCGCGCTCGGAGTACGGCGCGTGCTCAAGGAACTGGCCGTACTGCGACAGGTAGCGCTTGGGGGGCCGGATGTGGCCGGACGCCTCGATGGCCAGCGCCCTCACCGTGGTGCCGTCGAGCGGCACCCAGCGGTGGATCGTGCCGGTGGGGATCACGACGTAGTCGCCCTCCCCGGCCTCGATCACCCCGTACGTGGACTCGAAGCGCACCCGGCCGCTCGCGACGTAGACGCATTCGTCGCCCTTGGAGTCGCGGTAGAGCTCGCTCGGCCGGTCGGCCGAGGCGTACGACAATCGGACGTCCGCGTTGCCCGCCAGCGGCTGCCGGCCGGTCACCAGATCGCCTCCCGAAGGAAGATCCTGGGTGCGGAAATGGCGCGGGGACAGGGGGAGGTTCGGCGAGAGAGCGGATCGCGCGCCCTCGGCGACGGCCTCCGCCTTGACGATCGCGGTGGGCAGGTGGCGGTGGTACAGCAGTGAGGAGTCAGAGGAGAAGCCCTCCTCGCCCATCAGCTCCTCCGCGTACAGCCCGCCATCGGGCTTCTTGAACTGGACATGCCGTTTGCGCGGCACCTCGCCGACCAGGCGGTAGTACGGCATCGGCCCTCCTGTGTACGCATATCGGACAGCACTGTCCTCTATACGTACGACGATCCGCCATCGGGGCAACGATGTCAATCTCACGCCCGCGCGCTCCTGAAGAGGAACGGCGCTCAGGGTGAGCGGGTCACTCCAGGGCCCGCCCCAGCTCGGCGGCGGCGGCGGAGACGCGGGGGCCGAGGATGGCGGCGTCGATGGCGCCGAACGTCACGATGCCCACGGAGGCCTCCAGCCAGGGCAGGCCGGACAGCGGGGCCGCGATGCCGCGCGCGCCCTCCTGGAGCTGTCCCTCGGTGACCAGGTAATCCGTACGTCCCTCGCGCAGGGCCAGGATCGCGAGCCCCGCCGCCCCGCGTGAGAGCGGGTGGCGGGAGCCCTCGCGGTAGGCCACGTGCATGTCGGTCCACGTCGGCTCCACCACGGCGATGGCCAGCCCCTCGTCGCCCTCGGCCGCCGTCAGGTGGGCCGTGGCCCCGGTCTCCTCGGCGAGACGGCGCAGGGCGGGGAGCGCGGCGGCCCGCAGCAGCGGCTGCACGGCTCTGGCCAGCGCGAGGACGCCGAAGCCGAGATGGGCGCGTCCCTCGGCGTCCCGCCGGGCGAAGCCCTCGTTCTGCAGCGTGGTGAGCAGCCGGTAGACGATCGGGCGGCTCAGCTCCAGCTCCTGCGCCAGCTCGGTGGGGGTGCGCCCGCGATGGCCGTCGGCGAGCAGCCGGAGCAGCCTGAGTCCCCGCTCCAGGGTCTGGGCCGACTCGGGGATCCCCTTGTGATCGCGCATCTCCCGATTATGCGAGGTGGCATCCCCTGCGGGAGGTCGCGGGTCGCCTCCCCGCACGGGTGCGGGCTCTGTAACGCCCGGTTGCGCGGGCCGTACGGGAGAAAGAACTTTCGCGTTCGCGCGGCGGTGTCCGGGAGGATCAGGCGAGGTGGAGACGGACAAAAGTGCATTTCTCGGTCAATGAATCCTGGAGAGCCACTGGTCGAGTAAAGATACGCCCGATACAGTCGTTTCGATCGGTTGCGGACGATCACTGATGATTTTGCACCGCCCAAGGAGACGCTTGATGCGAATCAGGAGAGCCCTCGCCCTCAGCGCCGCACTCACCGTGCTCGCGGTGGGCATTCCGGCCGCCTCGGCGTTCTCCGAGGACGGCGCCGACGACTGCAAGAACGTCACCAACGGTGGCTCGCAGTCCGACCCGCAGTGCTTCTGGATGGCTCCGACCCCCCAGGACGCTCTCGACATCGTGCGGTTCTGGGCCAAGGACGACGGAGCCAAGCTCAAGGAGGCCACCGAGTACCCGATCGGCTGGATCGACTGCACGGTGGAGGCCTGCAGCAAGGAGGGCGAGGGCGACGGCCAGGCCCACGGCGAGGGAGACCCCGCGCCCGAGGGCTACCAGGACGACAACACGCCGCCCACCTGTCAGACCGCCGGCGAGACCTGCTCGGTGACCCCCGAGGAGATCGCCGCCGCCGCGCAGACCGCCGCGGGGCAGGCGATCGCCGCCGCCACGGCGAGCGGCATGCGGGTGTGGGTCGACACCGAGCTCCTCGACGACTACAAGGCCGGCACCGCCGCCTTCGCCGCCGCCGTCAGGAAGGCCGGCGCCCTGGCCGCGCAGCCGGGCGTCGTCGGCATCCGGTTCACCTCGCAGCTCGGCTACAACGGCGCGGTGAAGACGCCTGAGGAGATGCGGTCGTTCGTCACGGCCGCCTCCGCCGCGCTGCACCAGGTCGCCCCGGGCAAGAAGCTCGGCGTCCACACCGTGGTACCGGAGTTCGGCTGCGGGAACAGCGACCTGTGCAAGGCCGAGATGACCAAGAAGTACCCGCTGCTCACGCCGCAGAACATCGAGCCGCTGCTCACCTCTGGGTCCGTGGACCAGCTCGCGCTCGACGCGGGCCTTCTCTCGACCGCCTACGCCACCTGGAAGATCACGCCGCAGCAGGCGCAGCGCAACCAGTGGAGCAAGGTCAAGGCCCTGGCGTGGGACACGCTCGCGCAGATCGCGGCCGAGGACGCCGGGCTGGCGGGCAAGGACGCCTCCACGCTCACCGCCGAGCAGGCGGCCACGGTGGCGCAGGAGCGGATCACCACCCCGCTGAAGGACGGCGCCGCGACGGTCAACCTCTGGACCCGCTGGCAGGACGGCACGGGCGCGACGTACCGCGTGATGGGCTCCAAGCTCGCCTCCACGCCCGCCTGGGAGCAACTCGGCAAGCTGGAGCCGCTCCAGCGTCGCCTGACCACCATGTTCAACCCGGCTTCGCCCGAGGTCGGCATCACCGAGGACGTCAAGAAGCTCTCCGAGGTCTTCAGCCAGGTCTACATCACCGACTGAACCTGGTTCGGGGGTACCGCGCTAGGGCTCGTTCCGGAGGACGGAAGGCGGGGCACGCTGTCGATGAGGCGGCGGGTGTAAGCGTGGCTGGGAGAGCCGAGCACGGCGGCGGTGTCGCCCTGCTCGACGATCCGGCCACGTTCCAGCACGGCCGTGTGGTGGCACAACGTCGCCACCACGGCGAGGTCGTGCGACACCATGACGACGGTCAGGCCACGTGTCTCCCGCAGCTCGGCGAGCAGGTCCACGATGCGCACCCGGGTGGAGACGTCCAGGGCGCTGACCGGCTCGTCCGCGAGCAGCACGCGCGGCTCGCAGACGATGGCCCGCGCGATGGCGATGCGCTGGCGCTGGCCGCCGGAGAACTCGTGCGGGTAGCGACGTGCGGCGTCCGCGGGGAGCCCCACAGCGTCAAGAGCGGCGGCGACACGCGCGTTCACGTCTTCCCGCCGGACGGCCTTCTCCCGGCGGGCGGCGTCCGCCAGGGAGCGCAGGGGTTCTGAGACGATCCTGCCCACGCGCTGCCGGGGGTCGAGTGAGGAGTACGGGTCCTGGAATACGGTCTGCACGCTTCGCCGGAAGGCGCGCATCTGGGTTCGCCGACGAGGTGACAGCTCCGTGCCGTCGAACAGGATCTGCCCGCCGGTCGGCCGCGCCAGCCCGAGGAGCAGGCGCAACAGGGTGGTCTTGCCCGCGCCCGACTCGCCGACGAGCGCCACGCTCCGGCCGGGCGTGACCTCAAGGGAGACGTCCGACAGTACGGGCGCGGCGCCGCGGTAGGCGAAGGCCACGTCGCGCGCCGAAAGGATGGCCGAGGTCAACGTTGGCTCCAATCGAGCGCGCTGTCGAGTCGCCGCGCGCTGCCCACCAGATCACGGGTGTACGGGTGGCGCGGTGTGTTCACGATGTCGAGGACGCGGCCGGACTCCACGGCCACGCCGTCCTTGAGGACGAGCACGTGGTCGGTGACGGCCGACACGACCGCGAGATCGTGGCTGATGAACAGCAACGCCATCCCGCGCGCGGAGACCAGTCCGTCGAGCAGCGCCAGCACCTCGGCCTGGACCGTCACGTCGAGCGCCGTGGTGGGCTCGTCGGCGATCAGGAGAGCGGGTTCGCAGGCGAGGGCCATGGCGATGGCCACCCGCTGGCGCTGCCCGCCGGAGACCTCGTGCGGGAACGCCTTCGCGATGCGCCGCGGGTCGGTCAGACGCACCTCCTCCAGTGCCGTGATGACCGCCTTGCGAAGTGCGGCGCCGCGCAGCCCGCGTACGCGCCGGAGGTACTCGGCGAGCTGGCGGCCCACCCTCATCAGCGGGTCCAGCGCGGTCAGGGGCTCCTGGAAGACGACGGTCGCGGCCCTGCCGCGCAGGCCGTTCAGGCGCCGCTCCGTCGCGCCCACGACCTCGGCCCGTACGAGCCCCGGAGCGTCGAGCACCGCACTGCCCGACACGGTCATCCCGGCCGGGACCAGTCCCATGATCGCGAGCGCGGTGAGCGACTTGCCCGAACCCGACTCCCCGATCAGGCCGAGGCGGGCGCCCGGCTCCATCGTGAACGACACGCCCGAGACGAGCGCACGCCCGTCCGCCGACCTCACGGTCAGCTCGCTGACGTCGAGAAGACTCATCGGACCCTCCGCCGGGTCGGGACGTACAGGCGCCGAAGGCTCATCGGGTCCTCCGCCGGGTCGGGTCGGCCACGTCTCTGAGGCCGTCGGCGACCAGGTTCACGCCGACGACCAGCACTACCAGGAGCACGCCAGGCGCGATGGCGCCGAGCGGCGCGGTCAGCACGGTGGCCTGGGCCTCCTGCAGCATCCGTCCCCACGAGGCGTTCGGCGGAGGCGCCCCGAGCCCGAGGTACGACAGGCTCGCCTCGGCCAGTACGGCGAGGCCGAGCTGCAGGGCGAGGTTCACCAGCAGGGTCGGCCAGATGTTGGGCAGGACGTGCTCCGCCACCACACGCGGCCACGAGGTTCCGGACGTACGCGATGCGGTGATGAAGTCTTGGGCGAGCACCCGCTTGACGAGCACCCGGGTCAGCCGCGCCACGATCGCCGACATCGCCAGCCCGATCGCCAGGATGGCCGAGCCGAGCGACGCTTCCCGCGCCGCCACCACCAGCATGGCGAGCAGCAGGGTGGGGAAGGCGATCAGGATGTCGAGCAGGGCCGAGATCGTGTCGTCCAGCCACCGGGTGGCGAATCCGGCGAGCAGACCGGCGACGACCCCGAGGAGCCCGCCGAGCGCCACCGAGCCGAGGCCGGCCGTCAGCGCCACCCTGGCGCCGATCATCAGCTGGGTCAGCAGGTCGCGGCCGAGCTTGTCCGTACCGAGCAGGTGGGGCGGGCCGGGAGGCGCGAGCCGTCCGCCCGAGGTGTCCTCCGGGGAGAACGGCACCCAGAACAGTGAGATGACCGCGACGGCGACGATCGTTCCGGCCAGAACGCACCCGGTCACCAGCGTCGCGGACCGGCGGCGCCGCCCGGCCGGCGCAGCGCCGCCGGAGTGCGGGGCTCCGCCAGGATCGGCCGTGTCGCTCGGGCCGGCGGGGTTCGCGTGGGTCATCGGGCGCTCCGTGACAGGGTGCCGCGCAGGCGCGGGTCGATGAGGCGCTGGACGAGGTCGGCGACGAAGCCGATCACCAGCACGCCGAAGGTGCTGACGAACAGGACACCCTGGACGACGGGGTAGTCGTGCTGGGCGATGGCCTTCGCGAGCATGCTGCCGAGCCCCGGCAGGGCGAAGACGCTCTCCACGACGACCGCGCCGAGGAACGTGGTGGCCAGCTCGATCCCCAGGATCGACACGACGGGTACGGCCGCGTTGCGCAGGCCGTGACTCCACATCGCCCTGGTGAACGACGAGCCGAGCGCTCGGAACGTCCGCAGGTAGTCGCTGTCCAGCACGTCCACGGTGGCGGAGCGCACGTACCGGATGAGCGAGGCGGACATGACGAGGGCGATGGTGACGACGGGCAGGGCGAGCGAGGTGAGCGCGTCGGCGGGGTTCGCCCAGTCGTCCTGCGGGAAGCCGCCCGCGGGAAGGATCTGGAAGTACAGCGCGAACGCCGTGATCAGCAGCATTCCCACCCAGAAGACCGGGACGGCGATGCCCAACTGCGACACTCCGGTGAGCAGCGGCCCGTACCAGCGGTTCGACCGGTGGGCCGCGACGAACCCGACCGGCACGGCCACGACGACGGCCAGGAGGAAGGCCAGCAGCGTCAGCGGGACGGTCACCACGAGGCGCGAGGCGATCTCGGGACCCACGGGAAGGGTGCTGATGAACGACGTGCCGAGGTCGAACGTCGCCATCTGCCCGAGCCAGGTGACGAACTGCTCGGGCAGCGGGCGGTCCGACCCGATCCGGTGACGCGCGGCCGCGATCTGCTCAGGGGAGGCCCCGACCGACAGCAGCGAGTTGGCCGGGTCGCCAGGAAGCAGGCGCAGCAGCAGGAACAGCACCGTGCTGGCGAGCAGCAGCGAGACGACCAGGAAGGCCATGCGCCGCAGCAGATAGGTGGTCATGACAAGCCGTTCGGGTCAGGAGAACACGCCCGCGCCCCGGCGGGCCGTACGCGATGACGCGTCGGGCCCGGCCGGGGCGGGATGGTGCGTTCAGGCCTTCTTGATGCCGTACGCGTAGAACTGGGAGTTCAGGCCGTTCAGCGGGTAGCCGGACAGCTTCGACGACGCGACGACGATCTGCGGGTAGAGGTAGAGCCAGTCGCTGGCGGCGTCGGCGGCGATCCGCTGGTTGACCTTCTTCAGCAACTCGGTCTGCGCCTCGGCCGTGTCCGACTCCTCGGCCTGCTTCACCCACGCGGTGACCTGCGGGTTGTCGTAGCCCCAGTAGAAGTCGGGGTTGCCGTACCAGACGACGTCGCGGTCGTTGACGTGCTCCTGCATCGTGGCGGCGAAGTCGCGGTTCTTGTAGACCTTGGTGTACCACTCGTCGGCCGTGATGACGTTGATCTTCACGGTGATGCCGACCTTGGCCAGCTCCGACTTGATGAACGTCGCCGCCGTGGGGTGCGGGTCGTAGTTCGGGGTGTCGAGCGTGAAGCTGAACCCGCTGGGGTAGCCGGCGTCGGCGAGCTGCTTCTTGGCCAGGTTCACGTCGTACGGGTTGACCTTGGTGAGATCCTCGTACCACGGGTCGGTGGGCGGCACCATCGAGCCGATCAGCGTGCCGTACTCGCCCCAGATGGAGTTGAGCAGCTTCTTGTTGTCGATCGCCGAGGTCACGGCCTTGCGGACGAGCGGCTTGTCGAACGGGGCCTTGCGGTCGTTGAAGGCCAGCAGCAGCTTGGTCGTGGAGTGCCCGTTGGTGACCTTGTAGGCGTCGTTGCCGCTGAACTGCGCCAGCGCGTCAGGGCTCTGCTCGCTGGTCACGACGTCTACCGCGTTGGTCAGCAGGGCGTTGTTCAGCGCCGTGGCGTCGGTGAAGTAGTGGAACACCACCTGCTTGTTGGCGGCCGCCGTGCCCCAGTAGCCGGGGAACCGGTCGAGGCTCAGCGAGTCGCCGCGCTTCCACGTCCCGAGCTTGTACGGGCCGGTGCCGTCCTCGCTCGTCGCGAGGTCCTTCGCCTGGTCGTTGATGATCCAGATGTAGCTGAGGTTGTAGACGAACGAGATCGACTTGCTCGACAGCGTCACGGTGACCGTGTGGTCGTCCGGGGTCTCGATCTTCTTGATGACCGCGAAGCTGCTCTTGCGGGCGGACTGCGAGCCGTCCGCGGTGACCTTCTCGATGCTGTACTTCACATCGGCGGACGTGAGCGGCTCGCCCGAGTGGAACTTCACCCCGTCCTGGAGCGTGAAGGTGTAGGTCAGGCCGTCGGAGCCGACCTTGTAGTCCTTGGCCAGGAGGTTCTCGACCTTGCCGTCGTCGGTGAGCCTGAACAGGCCTTCGTAGACGTTGCCGTTGAACGCTTCGGTCACTCCCTGCCCGCCACCTGCGGTGTTGTCGAGGTTCTGCGGCTCGTAGAGCGATCCGATGCCGATCGTCGCGTCCGTGCTGGACGCGCTCGCCGGCGAGGTGCTCTTCGTCCCCGTGCCGTCATCCGTACCGCCGCAGGCGGTGAGGGCGAGCCCGAGAGCGATGGCGGCGCCGAAGAGCGACGTCGTCTTCCTGTTCACTGTTTCTCCTGGTCGACGGCCTGCGCGGCCGTATATGTGGGGGCGGCCGACGTGGGAGTCCGAATCCTACATTAAAAGGTGGTTTAGTAGGTTTTTGGGGGGTCTGCACCTTGCAACTGGGCCGCGGGCGAATCGATTCCAGATCTCGCACGACGCCGGGCCGCGGGCGAATCGCGTCCTGATCTCGCACAACGCGCGACGGCCCGCACCGCGTCTCCGCGCGGTGCGGGCCGTACTGTGACCATCTGCCGTCGGTCTCGCTCGTCTCCCACGACACGGGGACGGCGTCACGACCTCCGAGCCGGTCGGAGCCGGGGACGTTCTCTGTGAGCTACGAGCCGGTGGGCGCCGGGGTGAGCTACGAGCCGGTGGGCGCCGGGGTGAGCTACGAGCCGGTGGGCTTCGGGGACGGTGTCGCGGGCTCGGAGGCGGTGGGCGTCTGCTCCCGCATCTCGCAACTGCTGTCCTTCCCGGCCCCATGCGCCCGCGGCAGCTCGTCGACCACCGAGACCTTCAGCTGCGCGGTCAAAGCCATGACGCTTCCCACCGGCGCGCGCGCGGCCTTCTCGTCGACGACCGTGCCGCGTTCCCCGAGGAACAGGTAGGTCTCCGGGTCGAAGATCAGCATGGTGTCGATACCGTGCTCGGGCCTGCCCAGCGCCGTGCCCTCACGTCCCGCCGAGTCCTTGACGGCGGTGGTCACCGTGACGCCGGGGATCGTCTTGGCCGCTTCGAAGAGCGCCTGCCTCTGCGCGCGCGGCAGGTAGGTCTCCCTCACCAGGTCGCCGACCGCCGTGAAAGCCCCGGCATCGGGGGGGTTGTCGCCGCGAGGCCGCTTGTAGAGGTACTCGCGCATCCCGGCCTCGTCGGACGGCAGGGTGCTGAGGTAGGCGTAGTCGGTCCGGTAGTCGTCGGGCTCACCGGGGCAGCGAGCGGAGAGCTCGTGCCAGCTCTCGCCCCGCCACTGCGTCGCCTCCTTGGGCAGCGGCCAGCCGGGCCACTGCTTGGGCGCCAGCCCGGCGATCCACAGCAAGCCCTTCGAGGTCCCGTCGACCGGCTTCCAGATCTTCCGTTTGGTCCGGTAGAGGTAACGGCTCTGCGTGGTGCCCTCACCCATGCTCTCGGACGTGTACATCGTCTCCGACTCGACCAGGATGTACTGGCCCGGCTTCGGAAGCAGTTCGGCGGCGTCCTGTGAGGGCGTCACCTCGACCGACTCCTCGGACTGGAAGGCCGGGTCGGTCGCGGTGGCCCCCGGCACCGCGACAGGAGCCGGCCGTGACGACAGGGCGATCCCGACGCCGCCCACCAGGGCCACGGTCAGCCCGAATGCCCCGTCGGCGACCGTCCCAGCAGTCGTGACAGGGTGAACGAATGGCGACGAACCGCGAGTACTCATCCCATCTCCATCCCACCGGATTCAAACCGTGGTCGGACACCATTCCGGCCCACAGAGATCTCCTCGCGGCGAAAGCGCTTGTCTACGACCCCTGCGGGTTCACCTGCTCGCAGCCAGTCCCAGAGACCGAGGGTGCCGCGTACGCCGCCCACGCCTTCACCCTTGACGGACTCGCCATCCGATTCCGCGCGGCCAAGACGACCCCCACCAAGGTCGGCCAGTTCGTCACCGTATGGAAGAGGTCCCCAGGCGGGCCCATCCAGCCTTTCGACGCAACCGACCCCGTCGACCTCTTCGTCGTCAGCACCCGCGACCATCACCACTTCGGCCAGTTCGTCTTTCCCATGGACGCGCTCTGCCAACACGGTGTCGTATCAGCAAGCAGTTCCAGTGGGAAACGAGCCTTCCGCGTCTACCCGCCCTGGGTGACCACCACCAACCGCCAAGCCGGCACTGCTCAGGCGTGGCAGCTGGACCACTTCTTGCACCTGCCCCAGGACCGGCCCATCGACGCCGCCCGCGCCCAAGAGCTCTACCACCCATAGGACGGACAACCCAGCCAGGGGTGACACGATCGCTGATCGCCTACGACCTCTGGTCATTCGGAATGACTCGTCTATCTAGGTCGCGGTGGTCAGGGGTTGAGCGCCTGGCGGGCGCGCAGGACGATCTCCAGCTCGAAGCGGATGTCCGGGTCGGCGAGCTGGTCGCCGTACAGCTCCTCCAACTGCCTCAGCCGGTAGCGCACCGTCTGCGGGTGGATGTGGAGACGGGCGGCGACCTCCCCGGCACCCCGGCCGTGGCGGAGCCAGGCGAGCAGGGTCTCCGCCAGCCGGTCCTGCTGGCTCGGCCGCAGATGCGCGAGGGGCGCGAGCCGTACCTCGGACAGGGCCTTCACCAGCTCCTCGTCCTTGAACACGATGAGCGTGGCCATGTGGTCCGAGCAGCGCAGCACCCTTTCCGACCCGGGCAGCACACCGCGCTTGACGAGCTCAAGCGCGTCCATCGCCCACCGCAGTGACGTGGCGGCGTGGAGCAGGGGCACGGGGGGCCCGATGGCCGCCCGCCAGCCGCGCAGTCCCGTCTCCAGCGCTCGCGCCTGGCCCGGTCCCTCGGGGTCGGGGACGATCAGGCAGGGCTGCCTCCGCTCCAGCCCGACCAGCACGTCGGGAGGCAGCGACGGCGCGCGGTAGCCGCCGCGTTCCTCCAGCGCGACGCCGGCCACGGTCCTCGGCGGACGCCAGCCGGCGGTCTTGGCCAGGTCGGCGATGGCGCCGGGGGAGGCGGGCGGCTGGGAGAGCAGCAGGTCGAGCAGGCGGTGGCGGCGGCGCTCGATCTCGCCCGCCGCGTTGGCGCGGGCCTCGTTGAAGCCGTCGGTCGCCGCATTGGCGAGCTGGTCGAGGAAGACGAAGATCGCCTCGCCCAGGTCGTACAGGGTCTCGGGATCGAGACGGAGCCGCTCGGCCTGCTCCGTCAGGCGGTGCCACGCCACCCGCGCGCCGAGGCGCATGGCGGTCTGGAAGGGTTCGAGGTTGCGGCCCTCGGCGGCCTCGCCGCGGCCGATCGCGCGGAACACCTCGGGGTCCCAGGCGTCGCGGGGCCGCTCGATGCGGCTGAGGAACCGCTGGAGCGCCTCGTCCACGGCGATGCGCAGCACCTTGATGTAGACCTCGTCGGAGGGACGGGCGTACTCGGGCACCCGCCGCTGGATCTCGAAGATCATCTGATCGGCGAGATCGCTCATCACGGGACGGAGCCGTCCCGCCACACCGGCCGGAAAGGCGGCCCAGAGCTCGCTGTCTGATGTGATCGCCAATTGGCCCTCCCGTCGGAGTCCGTCCAATTGTGACGTATTAGACGGGAGGTTAGTAGCGGATGTCGCGACGATGTCACGCATGTCACGACCGTGCGGCCGGGGCCTCCAGGCGCAGTATGCGGGCTATCGCGCGACGGGCGTGCTCGGGGGGGCACACCGTCGGGCACGGCGCGATCGCCGTCCCCGAGGACGACCGGTGGCTGCTGCACTGCGGCGACGCCTACTACTTCCACGACGAGGTCGACCCTGACGACCCGCACGGCCACCCGGGCATGGAAATACTCCAGCAGCTCACCGAGATGGACAGGTCACTGCGGCTCGGCAACGACGCCCGCCTACGCGAACTGGTGCGCCTGCACGGCGACGAGGTGAGCCTCTTCAACGCCCACGACCCGTGGGAACTGGCACGGTACATCGCCTAGGCGCACCTTCCCACGGGCGATCCGGCCCCGCCGGAAGGACTAGCTGGTGGCGCTGAGGTAGCGGGAGAACTCCTCAAGCGAGATGCGCCCGTCGCCATCGATGTCGAGCTTCTCGACCGCTGCCTCGGCGGCCTCGGCGGTAACCGGCTGGCCGAGCGCCTCCATGAGGTGCAGCAGCTCCCCGGCCGAGATCAGCCCGTCCTTGTCGGCGTCGACCAAATCGAAGGTCACCGCGTACTCGCTCATTGCCACTCCTCGTTTGATCAGTCGTCCAGAACCATAGTCGGCTCCCCACCGCCGTTCACCGGTTTTGAGGTAGTTCACCCACCCAACAAGCCCCCTGACCGGCAAGCGCAGCCGCACCCCCTCTGCCCCCACCGCACCATCCGTAACGCGTCACCCTTGTGGCCATCACTGGGGCGAGACATCAGGAGGTCCAGGACGAGCGCGGCCACCTCCTGGGGGCGGGACAGGAACGGGTGGTGCCCGGAGTCCATCTCCACGATCCGGCCGGCCCTGCTGGGACGAGACGGCCTGGGTGGGCAGCAAGTGACTCACCCGTACCTGGTCATGGGTGGGTCGAAGGAGCAAGACCTCAATAGCTCAGTTTCTGGTTGGTTCCCAGACTGAGGGGTCGTGGGCGAAGAGGATTCTTCGGGGGTCGAAGGCGGTCAGGCGGTCCAGCCAGGGTCGGTAGGTGGGGAGGGGCTGGGCCAGGCCGTGGAGGGTGGCCTGGCGGGCCAGGTGGTCGGAGGAGAATTCGGATGCGAAGTCGTGCGCCTGGCCGGCGAGGATGACGGTGCCGTCGCTCTGCCGGACCACCAGCGACTGGTGCCCGGCGGTATGCCCGGGAGTCGGGATGATCCAGATTCCCGGCCAGACCTCGGCCTCGCCGGTGATCTCGTCGTAGACCACACCGGGGAAGTCGACGAACTCGTTGATCGTGTAGTCGCCTCCGCGAGCGGTGGCCAGCTCCGTGACCTGCACCAGGATCGGCGTGCCGGCCAGTGAGGGGTTACCTCCGCAGTGGTCGAAGTGGAGGTGGCAGTTCACGACCAGGGAGACGTCCGCCAGGGTGACTCCGGCATCGGCCAGGGCGCCATCCAGACCGTTTCGCCTGGGCCGGTAGTGGGCCTCCGTCTCAGGGTCCGCGGCGCCGATACCGGTGTCGAAGAGGATGAGCCCCTCGTCGCGCCGCACCAGATAGGCGAGGACGGGCTCGACCCTCGGCTGCGGGCCCCCTGTCTCCGATGCGGGCCGGACGAAGTACCCAAGGTCGAGCCGGCGCACCGCCGTGTCGTTCCCCATCTGATCATTTTCGCACGGCGTCATGTCATTTCCGCGGTCGCCCGCACCTTGTTGATGCCGGTGTTGAGCGTCGCGGTCAGCGTGCTGGTGGTGGCGCAGGTCGGAGTGGACTACCTGACCAAGGGATGTGAGGCGGCCCGCCGCTCGCGAGGATGCGAGGAGGCGCATTCGCCTGCCCTGGTCCGGCCAGCCCGCCGGGAGACGGATGGGAGGAGATGACGCGACATGGTGGTAGGCGAAGTGAGCAAGTTCGAGCGCTTCTTCCGCGCTGCCGCAGAACTGGACGTCGACAAGGACGACCTGAAGCGCTACCACGGCTTCCTCGACCAGAAGGTCTACGACCTGCTCGTCATCGGCCAGGCTTCGGCGAAGGCGAACCGCCGCGACATCCTGGAGCCCCATGACCTGCCCATCACTAAGGGCCTGCAGGAGATCATGTACGTCTTCCGCGATCTCGATCGGGAGATCGAGGTGAGTCCCATCCTCGATCGGCTGACGGCCAGACCGCCCCTCGACGTGACCCTCAGCGAGGAGACCGAGGAACGGCTGCCCATGGTGGTAGGAGGACTGACGGTGGCACTCGCGCGTGCCTTCAAGATCCTCAATCCGGAGACGAAGAATCCGCAGACCCGGGATTGGGAGCGGGTCGAGCGGATCTTCGAGTTGCTGCTCTAGGCGGACGGCGAGATCGGAAGGGGACTCGTACCGATGGCCACCGAGGACGAGGCGGCGCTACGCGAGGAACTCCGCATGGTGGAGGAGGACCTGACGAGGCTGCGGCAGACGGCGGTGGAGCTGCGTGAGCGCGTCGGGGAGCGCTCCGACTCCCCGACCGACTCGGCCGAGATCTCCACGCTGATCACGATGGCGGAGGAGCAAGAGGCGTTCGCCGAGACGCTGGAAGCCAGGCGCAAGGAACTGCTACGCCGGCTCGGCGAGCGAGAGCAGGCGGGCGGTGAACAGGCAGGGCGGTAGCAGGCCCACGGTGAGCGGGCGGGCGGGCGATGAGCGCAGGGCCCGCAGTACCGCAAGAGTTCGGGTGCGTCAGTGCGTTTCGAGGGGCGCCTTGTGGAACGGCGGAGGGAAGGCCTCGTCCAGGACGTACCGATCGTTCGGCGTGAGCCGGATTCCCACGGCCGCGCGGTTCTGGTAGACGTGCCCCGGTGTCCCCATCTTGGGGATGGCGTTGACGTTGTCGTGGCCGATCACCCAGGCGAGCGCCACCTGCGCCGGGGTCGCGTCATGCCGTTCGGCGACGCCGCGCAGCGCGGGATGGTCGAGCAGTTCGCCCTGCTCGATGGGCGAGTAGGCCATGATCGGGATCCGGTACCCCTGGCACCAGGGCAGCAGGTCCCACTCGATGCCCCGCCGCGTGAGGTTGTACAGGACCTGGCCGGTCTGGACCCCGGCGCTGCCGGGAAGCTGCGACAGATCGCGCATGTCGGGTTCGTCGAAGTTGCTCACGCCCAGTGCCGGATCAGGCCCATGCGCAGGAGCTCGGCGAAGCCCGCGAGGGTCTGCTCCAGCGGGATCGGCCCCCGCCAGTGCAGCAGGTAGAGATCGAGATGGTCGGTCCCCAGGCGGCTCAGGCTGCCCTGGGCAGGCGGCGATCGTGCCCTCGTAGGAGGCGTGGTGCGGCAGTGCTCGGCCATGTGCCAGACCGTACGGCGCGAGGCTCAGGCCCGTACGGCCCGAGCCCGGGACGTGCCGGACGGCTCAGGCCGGTACGGCACGCGTGGGACGCCGGGGGAAGCGGTGGGCGGCGACGGCCGCCGCGAAGGACGCGATGAACCCCTCCAGGTCCTCTCCCGCCGAGATGAGGACCCCCTGGTCGTGATCGAAGGTGACGTGGGCCGGCTCCAGCAGCTCGGCACCGGTGCCGAGCGCGCCGACGGCCTTGCCGTGCTTGTATGCCTCGGCCACGAAGTGGACCGCGTCCCCGTCTTCGGCGAGAGCCCGTACGCTCTCCTCGCCGCCCGGCACCACCACGGCGTCGAACAGCACGGACGCCGTGGTCGGCAGCGCCCTGGTAACCGCGACCAGCCCGCCGCCGGTCCCCTGTACGGCCCCGCCGTGCGCGGCGAGGGTCTCGCAGAAGGCGCCCCTGGCCGTGAGGTCCGCCATGAGGGCCTCGACGTGGGTGGCGTCCACACCGTCCGCCACCAGGAGCGCGATCTTGCGGGTGGCGATGGTGTCCGCCGGCTCGTCGTCCATGCTGAGCGCCGGGGAGCGGAGGCCGTGGTTGGGGGCGAGCGGCTGGCCCGGAGCGTCCACCCCGATGCCCGCGGCGACCCGTACGGCCAGGTCGTGGTCCACCTCGTTGAGGTTGCGGACGACGCCTTCCTGGATGTGGCGGGCGTCGACCTTGCCGAGCTCGAAGCGGAAGGCCGCGACGATGTGCTCGCGCTCCCAGTCGGACATGCTGTTCCAGAACAGGGTGGCCTGGCTGTAGTGGTCGCTGAAGCTCTCGCTGCGCTTGCGGATCTTGTATCCGTCGACCCGCTCCTGGTAGTGGGTGTAGCCCTTGTCACCCGCCGGCTCCGGCCAGCCGTCGTCCAGGGAGTTCGGGTGGTAGGCCGCCGGGCCCTTGTTGATCTGCGTCTGGTGGTAGCCCTCGCGGTGGTGGTTGTGCACCTCGACGATCGGCCGGTTGACCGGGATCTGCGGGAAGTTCGGGCCGCCCAGCCTGATCAGCTGCGTGTCGAGGTAGGAGAAGATGCGTCCCTGCAGCAGCGGATCGTTGGTGAAGTCGATTCCGGGCACGACGTTGGCGAGGTGGAAGGCGATCTGCTCGGTCTCGGCGAAGAAGTTGTCGGGGTTGCGGTCGAGCACGAGCCGCCCGACGGGACGGACCGGCACCTGCTCCTCGGGGATGATCTTGGTCGCGTCGAGGATGTCGAAGTCGAAGGAGAACTCGTCCTCCTCCGGTACGAGCTGGAGGCCGAATTCCCACTCGGGGTAGGCGCCACGCTCGATCGACTCCCACAGGTCCCGGCGGTTGAAGTCGGGGTCCTGGCCGGCGACCTTCTGGGCCTCGTCCCAGACGAGCGAGTGCTTGCCGAGCTTGGGCTTCCAGTGGAACTTCACGAAGGTCGCCCGGCCGTCCTCGTTGACCAGCCGGAAGGTGTGCACGCCGAAGCCCTGCATCATGCGGAAGCTCCGGGGGATCGCCCGGTCGGACATCAGCCACATCATCATGTGGGTCGTCTCGGGCTGGAGCTGTACGAAGTCCCAGAGCGTGTCGTGCGCCGAGGACGCCTGCGGGATCTCGTTGTGCTGCTCCGGCTTCACCGCGTGCACGAAGTCGGGGAACTTGATGGCGTCCTGGATGAAGAACACCGGGAAGTTGTTGCCGACCAGGTCGAAGTTGCCCTGCCGCGTGTAGAACTTCGTCGCGAAGCCCCTCACGTCCCGCACCGTGTCCGAAGAGCCGCGCGATCCGGCGACGGTGGAGAAACGGACGAACACCGGCGTGCGCAACCCGGGCGTGGTCAGGAACTCCGCCCGGGTGAGGGAGGCCAGCGAGCCGTCATAGGGCTCGAAGTACCCGTAGGCCCCGGAGCCCCTCGCGTGTACCACCCGCTCGGGGATCCGCTCGTGGTCGAAGTGGGTGATCTTCTCGCGGAAGTGGAAGTCCTCCATCAGCGTCGGGCCGCGCTCGCCCGCCTTCAGCGAGTTGTCGGTGTCGTCGACCGGAACGCCCTGGTCGGTAGTAAGGAAGGAGCCCCGCTGGTCGACGCGGTAGGCGTCGAGCCGCCGGTCCTTGTCGGTCCGGTCGTCGCTGGTCATGGTCGTATCCCCCGGGTCGAGCAGTGGGCAGGGCCTTCACGGCCCAATGTGGTGTGGTCTTGACGATCTCGTCGCGGTACGCGCCATGGAGGAGATCCACATGGCGGCTGGTCGGGGACTCGCCGTCTCGGAAAGGTCAGACGCGGGCGAGGGCCCGGCCCTCGGGACGCAGACGATTGAGCGCGAGCACCAGGGCGGTGCCGTACACCGTGTGCCCCGCGGCCATGACCGTCTGACGTCCCGGCCTGTCGCGGTGGATCGGCGGGAGGATCCCCAGGCCGGGCACCCATCCCTGGTAGCTGACGGCCCAGATCGCGAGGCCGTACACGACGCCCAGCGGCAGCCGGGGCCGGCGGCCGTCCACGACGACGGCGAACAGCGCGCCGCAGACGGCGCCGAAGCCGAAGTGCGCGACCGCGCCCAGCACGGCCTCACCGGACTTGGGCCGGTGCTTTGGGCCGGGGAGCACCGCCCGGGCGATGCGCTTGGGCGGATGCTCCCCCATCAACCCGGCCCGGTCGCCGGCGACCATCACGGCACTCATGGCGGCCGTCGCGAGCACGCCGCTGACGGCGCCCTTGACGAGGTTGCGCATCATTGCCGCTACGTGCCCTGGCTCGGATGCGGGAAAACCGATGATCGATTAAGGGTTCCCCCGTGCGAGAGCACGCGGCCCGGCGGGTTCGTCAGGGCATCGCCGAGTCGGAGTCCTGGGCGGACACGGCGAGCACGCCGTCGATCTCGGCGAGCGCGGCGGTCAGCTCAGAGATCGGGCCGGGACCGTGAACGGTCAGCCACAGGGAGACGGTCGCCTGGTCCTGGTGATCGGCCCGCTGGTCGACGGACAGCTGGGTGACGTGGAACCCCCGGCTCGTACACTCCGCCAGCACCCGCCGCAGCACCCCCCGGCCGTCGAGGTAGGTCAGGTGGAGCCGCGAGGGGGCGTACTTCGAGCGCGGAAGCCTGGCGGCCAGCGGGGTGAGGACGAACACCGCCGCGAAGTGCCCCACCGTCACGATGGCGGCCAGCAGCCACAGCCCCGCCCCCGCCGCCATCCCGACGGCGGCGGTGAGCCAGATCGTCGCGGCGGTGGTGAGCCCGCGCACCGCGTCCTGCCGGACGAAGATCAGACCGGCGCCGATGAAGCCGATGCCGGACACGATCTGGGCGGCCACCCGGGACGGGTCGAGGACGACGTGGTCCCCGATGACGTCACCGAAGCCGTATTTCGACACGAGCATGATGAGGGCGGCGGCGAAGCCCACCAGAGTGTGGGTGCGCAGCCCGGCGCTCTTCTGCCGGATCTCCCTTTCGAGGCCGATCGCGGCCGAGAGCAGGAACGCCAGCGCGAGCTCTCCGACCTGCTTCCAGCCCTGCCCGGCGAGGTCACCCAGATATGCGAGCGCCATCGACCCAGATTAGATCACCCATGGCTCCGGCAGTGGACCCCAGACGACGCCGGGCCCACACCGGGCCTGCTCAGGGCCTGCACCGGGCCTACTCGGGGGCCTCCGCCGCCGCGAGGGCGTCGGCGAGCACGCGGGGGGCCTCGGCGAGCGACGGGCCGTACCACGTGAGGTGCCGCCCGCTGACCAGGGCGGCAGGGACGCCGGGGAAGAACCCGGGGCCGTCGTCGGGCGTGAACCGGTACGGCTCGTCCGGCAGCACGACGAGATCGGGACGGGCCGCCAGCAGCTCGGGCAGCGGGATGCGGGGATAGCGCTCGGCGTGGGCGGCGTAGATGTTGCGTACGCCCAGGCGCTGGAGCACGTCGCCGGTGAAGGTGTCCCGTCCCACGACCATCCACGGCTTGCGCCAGACCGCGATCACGGCACGGCGTTCGCCTCGCGTGAGGTCGGCGGACCACGCCCGCCCGGCGGCGGAGAGCCACTCCGGCTCGGGCAGTCCCATGGCGGTGACGAGCATCCGCCGGAGCGAGGCGAGCGCGTCGTCGAGCGTTCGGACGACCGTGACCCATACGGGCACGCCGGCCGCCCGGAGCGCGTCCAGATCAAGGACGCGGTTCTCCTCCTCGTTGGCCAGCACGAGATCGGGGCCGAGGGCCACGATGGCGTCCACGTCGGGGTTCTTGGTGCCGCGCACCCGCGTGACGTCGAGGCCGGCCGGGTGGGAGCACCAGTCGGTGGCCCCGGCCAGCAGGCCAGGCGCCGTGGCCGCGACCGACTCCGTCAGGGAGGGCACCAGCGACACCACCCGGCGCACCTCGCCCGGAAGCCGGACGGGAAGGCCGAGATCATCGTGAACGATCCGGGACGGCCGCATCACCGGGCGCCTCCCGCCTGCCGCGTCGTGCGCGCCCACTGGTTCTCGCGGACCGCCGGAGCCAGCAGGGCGCAGTCGTCGCACATCCCGCCGCCGGGTACGCGGTAGTACAGGCAGCAACTGGTGCGGACGAAGAAATGGTGGCCCGGCGCGGGCTCCGCGGGCTCACCCGTGCCCGCCAGCGCGCCGCGCCGCAGCAGCTCGCCGACCAGCCGCGCCGCGCGGGGCCCGAGGTCCGGCCGCGCGGCAGGAAGGGTACGGAGCGTTCCGGCCAGCGCGGAGGCGGCGTTGCCCCACAGCAGGGCGGGTGCGATCTTCGTGACGCGCTGGAAGGCTCCCGCCAGCGGGTAGAGCAGCTCGGCCACGACGGCCTGGTAGACCGCCGCGGCGACCTCGCTCATCTCACCGTCCCGTACGGTCGTCCAGCCGGCCGTGCGGGGCGTCCACAGGGGGAGCGGTCCGGTCGGGGCCGCCCGCCAGCGTAGGTGCGCCGACGCGGCGACGGGGACCAGGCCGTGGGCGGCGACGGCCCCGACGACCGGAGACCACAGCCGCGCGGCCAGCCCCTGGAACAGGATCGAGGCCGCGACCCGGCGCTCGCCGGTGCCGAGCCGCCGTTCGAAGTCGGTGACCCTCGCCCGCAGCGCCCCGACGTCGGAGGAGAGCTCGCCGAGTGGCCGCCAGGACGGGTCGTCCTCACAGCCGGGCTCGGTGGAGACCGCGAAGTACGGCCCGATGGCCGACACGTCGGCCAGGGCCGCGACGACCAGATCCGGATCGGCCGTCACGCCGGGACCCCCGCGTCCACCGCCCACATAGCGCCTCCCGCCACTCGGAACCTGTCGAATGCCAGCGTAAGGCGACGCGGTCAGAGGGACTCCATGGCCTCCGCCAGGGGAACGCCGTCCGTCCGGGCCGCGGCGACACGGGCGGGTATGGCCGCCAGGCCCTCGATCTGGACGTTCAGCTCACGGGTGCTCAGCGCGTCGAGCACCGCGATCGAGTTCGTGGGGTAGTCGCCGTCGGGGTACCACCGGGCGAACGCCTCGTGACGTGCCCTGCGGCTGCCCTCCAGGTGCTCGGAGCCCGTGACCATCGTGAACAGCCGCACCAGGTTCTCGGGCCCGGCGCCGATCGACGCGAGGAGGGTCTCGATGTTGACGAAGATCTGCCGGCTCTGGGTCTCCGCGTCCACGCCCGCGAGGGTGCCGTCCGGCAGCAGCCCGAACTGGCCGGCGATCAGCACCAGCTCATGGTCGGACGGCACAGAGACCAGGTGGCTGTACTGGGAGAGCGGCGGGGCCACGCCGGGCGGATTCCAGCGACGGATCATCGGTCCCCCCTTTCCCGGCAGGCATGCCGCTGATCTCCCGGCCCTGGTGACGCCGTCGATCGTCAATGGTATTCACGCGCCTCGCCGATCACGGGACGGCGCGCGCGGCGGGCCGGATTGGGCCTTGCCGACGCCAGGAGCCAGGGTTACGATCCGGCCAACTCTTAGGAAACTTTCCTAAAGAAAAGAGCTCCTACATGCGCCGATTCGCTGCTGTGCTGCTGATGCTGGTCATGTCGACCTTCCTGTCAGCTCCCGCCGACGCCGCCGTCCGACTGACCGCGGCGTTCACCCTGACCGGCGGTCAGGGCAAGTTCGTGGTGAGCAATCCCGGGAGCACGCCGGTCACCGGATGGTCGATCCAGTTCGACCTCCCCGCCGGGGTGACCGTCAGCAACGCCCAGAACGCCACCACGACACAGAGCGGGACCCGGGTCACGCTCACGCCCGCGTACTACATCGCCACCGTGCGGGCGAACGGGAACACCGACCCGTACAGCCCCACCTTCACGCTCAGCTCGCCCGTACAGCCGACGAGCTGCACCATCAACGGGGCGAACTGCGACGGCAGCGGCGACCCGCCGCCACCGGCGGCCCCGGTGACCGCCACGTACTCGGCCAGTGGCACTCAGGCCAAATTCGTGGTCAGCAACAACACCGATACCGCGCTGAACGGCTGGTCGATCACCTTCGACCTCCCGGCGGGCGTCACCGCGAGCGGGGCGCAGAACGCGACCCTGAGCCAGAGCGGGCGCCAGGTGACGCTGAGCCCGCTCTACTACAACACGACGGTGGCGGCACACGGATCGACCGAGCCCTACAGCCCCGCGTTCACGCTCAGCTCGGCGGCGGCCGAGCCCGCGAGCTGCCGCGTCAACGACGTCAGGTGCGACGGATCGCCGGACTCGCCCCCGGGCGCCCCCGGAAACCTGCGTTCACCGGTCAAGACCACCAAGACCGTGTCGCTGGCGTGGGACGCCGCCACCGCGGGGAGCCTGCCGATCACCGGCTACCAGGTCTACAAGGGCGCCGACCTCGCCACCACGGTCACCACGACCAACGCGACGGTCACCGGCCTGACCCCGAAGACCGAGTACGCGTTCACCGTCAGGACCAGGGACCGCAAGGGCAACCTGTCGCCGGCGAGCGCGGCGCTGAAGGTGACGACCGGCGACCCCGCCGACGACACCCAGGCGCCGACCACGCCCGCGAACCTGCGCGGTACCGGCACGGGCTCCGCGAGTGTGTCGCTCGCGTGGGACGCCTCCACCGACAACAAGGGCGTCGCGGGATACGACGTCTACACGGGCACGACGCCGGTGACGTCCGTGACCGGCACCACCGCGACGGTCACCGGCCTGTCGCCGTCCACCGAGTACACCTTCACCGTGCGGGCGCGCGACCTTTACGACAACGTCTCGGCGCCGAGCGCCGCGCTGAAGGTGAGCACGGCCGACATCATCGGCAGCGGGTACGCCAGGGTGGGGTACTTCGTGCAGTGGGGCATCTACGGGCGGCAGTACTTCGTCCGCAACCTCGACACGACCGGCGCCGCCGCCAAGCTGACCCACCTCAACTACGCCTTCGGCAACATCGACCCGGTCAATTTGACGTGCCTCAACGGGGTGACCAAGGGCACCACGGCGAACCCGCAGGACCCGAACCAGGGTGACGGCGCGGGCGACGCGGACGCCGACTACGGCAGGCCGATGAGCGCGGCGCAGTCGGTGGACGGCGTCGCCGACACCGGCTGGGAGAACCTGCGGGGCAACTACAACCAGCTCCGCAAGCTCAAGGCCAAGTACCCGCAGCTCAAGGTGCTGATCTCGCTGGGCGGCTGGACCTACTCGAAGTACTTCTCCGACGTGGCGGCCACGGACGCGTCGCGGCGCAAGTTCGTGAGCTCCTGCGTCGACATGTACATCAAGGGAAACCTGCCGGTCTACAACGCCGCGGGCGGGCCCGGCAGCGCGGCAGGGATCTTCGACGGGATCGACCTCGACTGGGAGTGGCCGGGCGCCGAGGGCCACCCCGGCAACCACGTGAGCCCGAACGACAAGGCGAACAACACGCTGCTCATCGCCGAGTTCCGCAGGCAGCTCGACGCGCTGACCCAGGAGACCGGCAAGCGCTACCAGCTCACAGCCTTCACCCCGGCCGACCCCGCGAAGATCGCCGCCGGCTGGGACCTGCCCCAGGTGGCCAAGTCGCTGGACATCTTCAACATCCAGGGGTACGACTTCCACGGAGCCGGGAGCGACAACTCCTGGGAGCCCAACAGGACGGGCCACCAGGGCAACCTGTACGCCGACACCGACGACCCGTACTCCTTCCACTTCAGCGTCGAGAACGCGGTGAACCTCTACCTGCAGGCCGGGGTCAACCCCCGAAAGCTGACCATCGGCCTCGCGTACTACGGGCGCGGCTGGCAGGGGGTCGCCGACGGCGGGAAGCTGGGCGAGTGGCAGGCGGCCAGCGGCGCGGCGCCCGGCCAGTTCGCGGAGGAGGCGGGTACCCGCGGGTACGCCAACCTGGTGGCGGGCGTGCCGGGATGCACGGTTCAGCACGACACGCAGTCGGTGGCGACGTACTGCTTCACCGGCAACGGCGGCCAGTGGTGGAGCTTCGACGACACGTGGTCGATCGCCCGCAAGACCGCCTGGCTGCGGACCAAGGGCCTGCTCGGCGCGATGATCTGGGAGATGTCCGGCGATCCCGGCACGCTGACCACAGCACTCGACGCGGGCCTCAAATAGCGGCGACCATGCGGCCCTGAACAGCCGGAATCGTCCACGACGCCGCCCCGGAAACGGCCGGAACCGTCCCCGGGGTCGTCCACCAGGCCGGGGCCGTTCACGACGCCGGGCCGTCCACGGCGAGCGGACGCGCCTGCCGCACCGCAGGCGCGTCCGAACGCCAATGTGATGACCGGGTCGTATGTTACCAACAGGTCAGGAACTTGTAATGTGAGGTTGTAAATCAGACCAAGCTGGCTGACATTCTGATCGTCAGATTCGCTTCGGGGGAGCCCCCAGGAGTCCAGCTTGGAATTCCGCAGCCGTACCCTCACTCTCCTGCTCCTCGCCGCGGTCGCGTTCGCGTCCGTCCCGGCCTCGGCCATCGCGGCGGCCCCGCCGGTCCCCGGCTCCATGGCCTCGATGGGCGACTCCATCACCCGCGGGTTCAACGCCTGCGGCTTCTACGTCGACTGCCCGTCGCGGTCCTGGTCCACGGGGTCGTACGACAGTGTGAAGAGCCACTACCTGCGCATCCGCACCGTCAACCCCTCCCTGGTGGCCTACAACGACGCCAAGTCGGGAGCCAAGGTCGCGGACATGCCGGGCCAGGCCCAGCAGGCCGTCTCCCAGGGGGCCGAGTACGTGACGATCCTGATCGGGGCCAACGACGCATGCGCGTCGTCGGAGTCCGCCATGACCTCGGTGGCCGACTTCGAGTCCAGCTTCCGCACGACGATGCGGACGCTCACCACGGGACTCCCCGGTTCGTCGATCTTCGTCGCCAGCGTTCCCGACATCAAGCGGCTGTGGCAGGTCGGAAAGGACAGCTCCTCGGCCCGTACGGCGTGGGCGGCGCTCGGCATCTGCCAGTCGATGCTCGCGCGCCCCCGGTCCACCGACGCGGCCGACAACGACCGCCGCGACCGGGTGCGCCAGCGCGTCGCCGACTACAACGCGGTGCTCGCCAGGGTGTGCGGCGAGCAGGCGGGGTGCCGCTACGACGGAGGCGCCGTGTTCGGCTACCCGTTCGCCCTCTCCGACATCAGCACCTGGGACTACTTCCACCCCAACACCACCGGCCAGCATGTGCTGGCCGAGGTGACCTACTCCACCGGCTTCGGCTGGTGAACGCGCCTGCCCGCGGGGCACCCGTGCTCATGCCCGGCCGAGCCGGAAGCGGATGAGTTGGCCCGGCCGGGCCTGCGCCGCGCGGTCGACGTCGCGCGTGCGGACCACCGCGATCACCGGGTAGCCGCCCGTCACCGGATGGTCGGCAAGGAAGAGCGTCGGGTTGCCGGAGGGCGGCACCTGGAGGGCTCCGGGGACCATCCCCTCGGGCGGCAGCTCGTCTTCCCGCACCCGCTCAAGGCGCGGCCCGCGCAGCCGCATGCCCACCCGGTCGCTGTCGCCGGTCACCTCGTACGGCTCCGAGCACAGTGTCTTCAGTGCCTCCTCGCTGAACCAGTCATCGCGCGGGCCGGGCAGGATCTCCAGGACCGGCTCGCGCGGATGGAGTTCGAACACCGGCGCGAGGTCGACGACGGGGAACCCGATGGGCGGAGGCCCGACCGGCAGGAGCGAGCCGGGTGCCGGGCGCCCGGGGCCGAGCCCAGCCATGACGTCCGTGGCCCGCGACCCCAGCACCTCGGGCACGTCCAGCCCGCCGCGGACCGCGACGTACGTGCGCAGCCCGCGCCTCGGCACGCCGAGCCGCAGCGTCGCCCCGTCGGGGAGGCGTTCGACGGCCTGGTGGCCGATGCCCCGCGTGCGACCGGCGGCGTCGGTGATCGTGGCCGGGCAGACCGCCCCCGCGAGCGCGACGAGCAGGTTCCCTCGGGCCCGCACCTTCAGCCCGCCCAGGGTGACCTCCAGCGCCGCCGCGCCTTCGGGGTTGGCCAGCAGGCGGTTGGCCAGCCGCAGCGCGCCCCGGTCCGCGGCCCCGGACCGGCCCACGCCGAGGTCGCCACGGCCAGGACGCCCGAGGTCCTGCACGGTCGCCATCGGCCCGGTGGCCAGCACCTCCAGAACCCTGCGCTCAAACACGCCGCACCTCCGTGACACAGGCCCGCTCACCGTGGGAAGGCCGCCGCTCACGCACGGAGCACCTCGGTGAACCGTACGCGCATGCCCGGCCGCAGCAGGGCGGGAGGGTCGGCACCGACGTCCCACACCGGGACGTCGGTGCGGCCGATGAGCTGCCACCCGCCCGGCGACTCGCGCGGATAGACCGCGCTGAACCCGGCCGCCAGCGCCACCGATCCGGCGGGCACCCGCACGCGCGACTCGTCCCGGCGCGGCACGTGCAGCCGGGAGTCGCCGCCGGCGAGGTAGCCGAAGCCGGGGGCGAACCCGGAGAACCCGACCGTCCACATCGTCCCGGTGTGCGCCTGCACCACCGCGCGCTCGGAGAGCCCGGTCAGCGACGCCACGTCGGCCAGGTCGGCGCCGTCGTACACGACGGGGATCGTCACCTCGCCCGCCACCGGCCGGTGCCCGCCGGCGCGGCGGGCGGAAAGGACGGCGGACTCCACCGTGTCGTGACGGGCGGGCCGTTCGAAGCGGACCAGCAGGGTGCGGGCCGCCGGGAGGATGTCGGTGACCCCGCTCGGCGGGTCGGCGGCGAGCGCGTCGTACAGCGCGAGCACCTCTCCCACGCCGCCCACCTCCACCAGCAGCGCCCGGTCGCCGCACCGGCGGAACATCGGGTTCATCGGTCCCCCTTCCCGCGCGGCGCCGGCGCGCCCGTGAACGGCGCCACCTCGACGCCGGCGGCCGCGAGCGTGGCGCGCACTTCCCTGGCCATGGCCACCGCGCCCGGGCTGTCGCCGTGGACGCAGATCGACTCGGCCCGTACGGACAGCGGCGTGCCGTCGGCGGCCTCGATCGGCTCGCCCCGCGCCAATCGCAGGCACCGCGCGGCCACCTCCGCGGGGTCGTGCAGCACCGCCCCCGGCCGGCCGCGCGGCACGAGCGTGCCCTGCGGGGTGTAGGCGCGGTCCGCGAAGCACTCGGCGACCGTGGTCAGCCCCGCCCGCTCGGCCCGGCGCAGCCACTCCGAGCCCGGCAGCCCGAGGACCGGAAGGCCCGGATCGTACGCGCGGACGGCGGCCACGACGGCGCCCGCCTGCTCCTCGTGGTGCACGATCGCGTTGTAGAGCGCGCCGTGCGGCTTGACGTAGGCGACCCTGGTGCCCGCCATGCGCGCGAAGGCGTCCAGGGCGCCGATCTGGTAGACGATCTCGTCGGCGAGCGCCTCGGGAGGCACGTCGATGAAGCGGCGCCCGAAGCCCGCCAGGTCGCGATAGCCCACCTGGGCGCCGATCGTCACCCCACGCGCCACCGCCGTCTCACACGTGCGGCGCATGACCGTCGGGTCTCCCGCGTGGAATCCGCAGGCGACGTTGGCGCTGGTGACGACCGACAGCAACGCCTCGTCGTCGCCGAGCTCCCACTGGCCGAACCCCTCTCCCAGGTCGGAGTTGAGGTCGATCGTTCTGATCACGCGAGACACGATGAACTCCTGATTTCCGAGATCTCCGAGTTTCCGTCAAGCCGGGCTCAGGACGGCCGCCGGGACGGGTCTCCGGCCGGCCGGGCGGCGCTCCCGATCGTCTCGTGGCTCCCGGTGAAGCCGATATATTCAACATAAGGATCGTTCAACGATCTGACAATAGTCTCATGTTAGGATTCCGTTCTGTCGCTGCGACGAAGGGGTTGAGCGGGTCGTGACCGATGGCGGCGCGCGGGCGGCCGAGCTGCTCCAGCAAGATCGCGTTCTGCTCGGGCGCACCAGCACGGCCGAGCGCGTGGCGGCCATCCTGCGCCAGCGCATCACCGAGGGCGTGTTCGAGCCCGGCGCCCGCCTGTCGGAGGAGTCGATCGGCGCGGCCCTCGGCGTCTCGCGCAACACCCTGCGGGAGGCGTTCCGCCTCCTGTCCCACGAGCGGCTGCTGGTCCACGAGCTCAACCGCGGCGTCTTCGTCCGCCGACTCACCGCCGATGACGTGGCCGACCTTTACCGCCTCCGCCGCCTCATCGAGTGCGCCGCGATCCGTCAGGGGCTCGCGCTTTCCGGCGAGCAGGGGGTCACGCCTTCCGGCGAGGTGCTCGCCGCCCTTCGCGACGCGGTCCACGGCGCTGAGCGGGCGGCGGCCGAGCTCCGCTGGGAGGACGTCGGCACCGCGAACATGCTCTTCCACCAGGCCATCGTCGAGCTGGCCGGCAGCTCCCGGCTCGACGAGATGATGCGGCAGGTGCTCGCCGAGCTGCGCCTCAGCTTCCTCGCGATGAGCAATCCCCGCGCCTTCCACGAGCCCTATCTGGGGCGCAACCGCGACATCCTCAAGCTGATCGAAGCCGGGGACGCCCCGGGCGCCGAGCGGCTTCTCGGCGACTACCTCTCCGACGCGGAGCGGCAGCTCGCCCAGGCGCACTCCTAGACCGCGAGGTGTCGCGACCCCGGCCCAGGGGTAACCGGAACAATGTGGGCATATGGCATAAAAGGGATGACATGGTCGTGCACACCGCGCGGCCGTACAACGCCGAGCCACCGCCGGGCGCCCTGGCCGGCGAGCCCATCACGCCGATCGCCACCTTCTACTGCCGCAACCACGGCCCCATCCCCGACCTGGACGCCGCCGCCTGGCGGCTCACGGTGGACGGCCTGGTCGACCGGCCGCTGACGCTGTCCCTGGACGAGCTGCGCGCGTCCTTCCCCGAACGGACCGTCGTGGCCACCCTGCAGTGCGCGGGCAACCGCCGCGCCGGGTTCCTCACGGTACGGGACATCCCCGGAGAGGAGCGGTGGGGACCGGGGGCCACCTCCACCGCGAGCTGGACGGGGGTGAGCCTGGCCGACGTGCTGGCCTCCGCCGGCCTGCGGCCCGAGGCCGCGCACGTTGCCTTCGCCGCCCCCGACGTCTCCGAGCAGAAGGGTCCGCCCGAGCCGTACGGCGGGTCCATCACCGTCGCCAAGGCCACCGCCGGAGAGGTGCTGCTGGCCTGGGCGATGAACGGCCGGCCGCTGCCCCGGGCCCACGGCGCCCCCGTCCGCGCGGTCGTACCCGGCTGGATCGGGGCCCGCAGCGTCAAATGGCTCCAGCGCGTCACCGCCCAGGCCGAGCCCTCCTGCAACTACTTCCAGGCCGTCGCCTACCGGATCCTGCCCGCGGAGGCGGACCCCGACCGGGCCAAACCCGGCGACGGCATCTCCCTGAGCTCGGTCGCCCTCAACTGCGCCATCCTGCGACCGGGCCAGGGCGACCGGCTCCATCCCGGTCCGGTCGAGGTCACCGGCTACGCGTACGCGGGGGACGACCGCGCCGTGGCCCGCATGGATGTCTCCCTCGACGAGGGCCGCACCTGGCTGCAGGCGAGCCTGGACCCGCCCGACGGCCCCTGGGCCTGGCAGCACTGGCGCATCACGGTCGACCTTCCCGAAGGAGAGGCCGCGATCACCGCGCGGGCCTGGGACACCACCGGCGCGACCCAGCCCGAGTACCCCGGCCACCTGTGGAACCCCAAGGGATACGCCAACAACTCCTGGGACCGCGTCGCCGTCTCCTGCCGGCCGTGAACCCCCGCGCTGTAGCATCGGCCCGTGCGAGTCGCCCCCGGCGTTGCGCTGGTCACACTGGTCCTGTCCGGCATCACCGTTCCCGCTGGTGCCGCGTCCGCCGCGGCACCGTCGAGCGCGAGCGGCACTCCGGCCGCGGCGCAAAGCCCAAGGTGATCTCCTCCACCCTCAGGTAGCCGCCGCATCCGCCCGGTGGCGAGGGAGGGGGCGGCGTCAAGGTCATGGCCGGATCCGGCCATTCGCCTGACTGTGAAATTCATGATCCTCGAACACCGGGTGAAAATCCGCTTTCACACCCCCCGGGTAGGGAGTGCCTGAATCTTGGTCACGCCGGGCACTAGGGGGGCCCTATAGGGGCCGCCGGAGAGTTTCCCCGATATCTCTCGCCCATGATTCTTCCGGGTAATCAACCGCCCATGAACGCGAAAGCGGCCGGAGCGTCACGCTCCGGCCGCACGTAGCTTTCCCCACTTTCGGCTGGGGCTCAGCCCCAGGGGGTGTTGCCGTACATCACGGACACCGGCGGGGTCGCCGAGGCCGGGACCAGCGTGGAGGTCGCGGTGGGCACGATGGTGACGGGGGCGGTCTCGGCCGTCGCGGCGGTGCTGAGGGCCGCGGCGCCGCCAGCGGCGATGATCGTGACGACGATGATCCGGGCGGCGGTGGCCTTGATGTACTCCATCATTTCAGCTGACCCCTCGTCTGTGGCCTGTGGCTCACGTCCGTGCCGTTTTCCTGCTCGCAAAAACGAAGCTATTAGGGGTCGCTATCCGCTCGTTATCGATACGCTTCTCGCCCACCACGGGCCCTCGATAGCGCTTTTTCGGCCACGTCCGCCAGGGCCTGAGGGCACGGTTTCGGGAGCGGTCGCATGGGGCTCCGGGTCATGTCGGCACCAGGGTTGACCTGCTTAAACTCGGCTGATGATCTCGCGATAAATGCTCAAATAGCCGGACACCATCCGGTCAGCCCCCATCCGACGCTCGGCCTGGGCGCCCCGGGCGGTCGGTCGTCAGGCCAGAAAAGCCGGTGGTGTACCCCTAGCGCCCGATAGGGGTGCGGGGGTGCGCCGGACGGCCGGCCCCAACGGAGCGACCCTCACGAGGGGTGGGCCGCCCGCCGTTCCGCCGGCCTTACAGTGAGACGCCTCCGCTGGACTTGTACGGACAGAGCCAGGCGAAGACCACGCTGCCGAAGTTCACCAGCATGGTGTGCGGGGCCCGATTGGCCGTTTCCGTGACCTGGAGCCGGATCACCGCGCCCTCCTGCATCCAGGCCGCGACATCGTCCTCGGTGGGCCGGGCACCGTGCAGGCGCAGCATCTGGTCATGGGCCTGGCCCGCCATTCGAAGATGCAACTCGCACGTGGGCTCGGTGTCCGCCATGATTCCCCGTCCAAACGAGATAGACCCTGCGGAGTGTCGGCGTCCCTCTCAGCGTACTCCGGCCACTGCTACGGGCCCTGATCGGTCATCTGGAATGGAGATGAGTCCTGCTGAGGTCGGCTGTTTCGCCATGCGCCCTCTCAGGAGGACGATCGGTTCATCGAGACGGTTCTCAATGAGAAAGAACCTGTCTCCGTGCCGTATGGATTTCCTGCGGCCCCCCGTACGGCGAGCCCGTAGGAGTGGGCATGGACAGGACGGAACGCTCCGACCCGATCGTCGAGTTCGGCGAGGGCCGCCTGAGGATCTTCTGGCTCAGGGCCAGGCAGAGCCTGCGGCTCGAAGGCGACGTCGACCACACCACCCTCCCCGTCCTCGCTGACGCTCTGGCGTCGGCGACGAGGGACGGCGGCGCCTTGTACGTCGACCTCGGCGGTGTGGGGTTCGTCGACGTCGGCGGGTTGCGCGCCCTGGTCGCCGCCGCCTCCCGGCTCCAAGGCGGCCGTGGCCTGACGTTGCTCTCCGCGCCCCCGTATGTTCGCCGCCTGCTCGTCCTCACCGGCTGGGACCACGCGCCGGGCCTGCGTCCGCACGGCGCGGTCAGGGCGAGACGAGGAGAAGGGCCGCAGGCCGCCGCCTCCGCCGGGCCCGCCGCCGAAGCCCCTCCCGTACGGCTGAGCCTGTCGCCCGCCGGTGGCCACCTGCGAGGCCGTGGACGGGGTGAGTCCGCCGAGGCCGTACTGGCGGGATCAGAGGCTTCTCATGGGGTCACGAGCGCCGGTTCGGCCTGACGGGGGGTTCACAAGACGGGGGCTGACGGCGAAGGTGGCCGCGAGGCCGCTGGCCGTCAGCAACCGGCGCAGGTACCGCGTCGGGGCGAGCAGGAGTAGCGTCCCGCCGCGCCGCATGGCCATGCGCCTGATGAAGACCAGGACGCCCAGCCCGCTGGAGTCGACGAATGTGACCCCGGACAGGTCGACGAGAAGCCTGCGTCCCGGCCGGTCCAAGGCGGCCAGGAGGTACTCGCGGAGCGCGTACGTCGTGAAGATGTCGACTTTTCCGGATACTCGGCAGACGGTCCGGTCGGACAGCACGTGGGTGGACAGGTCCATGAGGACCTCCTATCGGGTGGACGCGGCCGACGGCTCGCAGGCCCTGCTCCCAGTGAAGCCCATCTCCGGCCGCGGGGAAACGATCAATACGAGAAGCGGCCATCACGAGAACCGATGACCGCCGCCGGGGAGATCAGTCGGCGGACAGGTCGGCGGTCGCCAGCCATCCGAGCCGGTCTGCCAGATGCCTGGCGCTCTCGATCACCGCCGTGATGTGGGCGGACGGATCGCCGGACCGCCACAGGAGCGACCAGGGATAGCGCGCGGCCGGTTCGGTCAGAGGCTTCCAGATCGTGCCGGGCCGGTTGGACGTGCGCGAGGAGGAGGGGACGCAGAGGACACACCGCCCCTGGAGCACGAGGTCGGCCGCCGCGCGGTTGCTCTCGACGGTGCCCTCGTAGACCGTGGGCGCGAACCCGGCCGAGCGGCACAGTTCTACGACGAACTGGTTGAACTCCGGTGTCCGGGTGTCCTCCCCGAGAAGCAGGGCCTCGTCGGCGAGCGCGGCGACGGGCACGCCCTCCTGGCCGGCGAAGCGGTGGCTTTCGGGGATCAGCACGCCCAGCGGGTCGAGCCTGACCAGCTCGGAGGCCACGCCGGGGGGCGTCAGGGACGCCCGGCCGATGCCGATGTCCAGGCGGCCGTCGGCCAGTTGCCGGTACTGCTCGGGCGTGCCGATCTCCACCTGGTGGATCGTCAGCCCCGGATGGCGCTGCTGGACCGCACGCAGGATCTGCGGCATCGAGTCGTAGCCGGCGTCGATGATGCCCGCCCGCAGGGTGGGCGCGGAGGCGGCGGCGGTACGGGCCGCCTGCGCGGCGCGGCCGACATTGTCGAGGATCTGCCGGGCCTCCACCAGGAACGCGGCGCCGGCGGCCGTGAGCTCGACGTGGTGGGTGCTGCGGTCGAGCAGCCGCACCTCCAGCTCGCGCTCCAGACGCTGCACCTGCTGGCTCAGCGCCGACTGCACGATGTGCTCGCGCGCGGCGGCCCGGCCGAAATGGAGCTCCTCGGCCAGGGTGACGAAGTAGCGGAGTTGACGTAATTCCATGCCCGTCACCCCCTTCCGGCCGGGAGCGCCGATGCGGACCGTCTTCTCCAACCATACGCGTCGGCCGTGCGTGATCGGGTGGACGGCGGGCTCACCGATCCGCCGCCCGAGCAGTGAGAGCTGGAACAGGCCCCCCTACGGGTGCGTCGAGTGCCGGACGCCCCCTTGACCGTCGTAGATCGCTGCCTCAAAGTCGTGTCGTAGGTGGCCACCTATCACGCACATGTCCCCGATTTCACGCTTTCGCGAGGATGTGCCATGACGCTTACCGATGCCGCCGAGAGCCGTCACGAACCCCTGCCCTCCACTGTTCCCAGCCGCCGAGCCCGCCTCGTCCTCCTCAGTGTCCTCGCCGGCGCGGTCGCCGCCTCCCTGTGGTCGTTCCACTTCGTGGACAGCGTGATCGGGGACAACGTCGCCAACACGCTGCTCGGTCACGATGCCAAGGGCACCGCGATCACGGGGGTCGTGGCGGGAGCCGTCTTCGCGTTCGTCTCCGGACTCGCCGGGACGTTCACCGCCTGCAACGTCGCCGCCTTCGGCGCCGTGGTACCGCTCGTACGGCAGGGCGAATCGTGGCGGAGCCGCCTCCGCGAGACGTTGCGCCCGCTCAGCAGGCTCGCACTCGGCATGATCGTGGTCAGCGGGCTGTACGGCGCGATCGGCGCCCTCTTCGGAGAACGGCTACCGCAGCTCTCCACCGCCACCGTGGGCGACGGGCTGCCCGTACGGCTGCTCCAGGCCAGCGTGGTCTTCGGGATCATCGGGCTCGCGTTCATCTGGCTCGGCCTGGCCGCGCTCCGGCTCCTGCCCGACCCGCTGGCGCGGCTGGAACAGCGCTTCCCGAACGCCCGGCTGGTGGTCCTCGGCGCGCTGGTCGGCGGGTTCCTCATCGGCCGGCCGTACCCGCTGTTCCACAAGCTGTTCACCTACGCCGCCGAGACCCACAACCCCTTCTACGGCGCGGCCGTGTTCATCCTGCAGTCCCTCGGCAACGTCGTGGTCATGGCGGTGCTGTTCGCCCTGCTCATGCTGGCGGCCAAGGGCCGGTTCGCGCGGTGGCTGACGGCCAGGCCGGCCCGTCTGGCCACGGTGACCGCCGTGGCGTTCATCGTCGCGGGGACGTTCACCTTCCTGTACTGGGACGTGCGGCTGCCCGCAATGTTCGGCTCCGGCTGGTACCCCACGGCTTCCTGGTAGTCGGCCCGAACCTGTCGGCGCCCTTGGCCTGTGCGAGGGCGCCGACAGCCATGTGGGCGAACCCCATCCGCGCGTCGCCCACCCCGTACGGCAGCCACAGCGCGCCCCCAAATCGGCACACGTCGGCCCCGTCTGGCTATGCCGCGCGCCGAAGACAAAAATCGCCTTGACAAATAAGTTTGTCGGTGGGACGGTATTCACATGTTCGAAGTGGCGCGGATCGGAGACCGGAAGCGGTCGCGGTCCGGCGCGGAGAACGGCGAACCGATCAACGAAGATCAACGGCCGGACGGGGCGACGGCGCCACGAAGCCGCGCGTCCACCCCATCGGCCGGATAGCAGGGCAAGGCGCAGTCCGCCTGCGTCACGACCCGCTGTGTCGCGGACCACCGATCACGAAGGAATGTGCGATGAATGCGAACCTCGAGACCGGCCCGGGTTCACGGGCCGGGCGGCGCGAATGGATCGGGCTGGCGGTGCTGGCCCTGCCCACCCTGCTGTTGTCGCTGGACATCAGCGTGCTGTACCTGGCCCTGCCGCACCTGAGCGCAAGCCTCGGCGCCGACTCCACCCAGCAGCTGTGGATCCTGGACATCTACTCGTTCATGCTGGCCGGGTTCCTGGTCACCATGGGCACCCTGGGAGACCGCATCGGCCGCCGCAAGCTCCTGCTCATCGGCGCGGGCGCCTTCGGCGTCGCCTCCATCCTGGCCGCGTACTCGGTCAACCCGCAGATGCTCATCGCCTCCCGCGCCCTGCTCGGCGTCGCAGGCGCCACCTT
>NZ_JBEZFH010000028.1:0-49210 GCF_040649355.1 Sphaerisporangium sp. NPDC049002
GCCTCCAGCTCCCCGGCCAGCGCGTCGCGGCGCCCGGCCTGTTCCAGCAGGGCACCGGCCGCCTGGCAGGCGGCCTCCGCCGCCGGGATCCGGGCCGCCTCGGCCCTCACCGCCGCAAGCCGCCCGTCGATCTCTCGCAGGCGTCCTGGCAGCTCGGCCAGGGTGTCCGCCAGGGCCGCCTCGCGGTCGGCCAGCCCGGCCAGTTCCTCGTCGAGGGCGGTCAGCTTCTCGTGGACTTCGGCGAACCGCACCTCGTCGGCACGGCGAAGCTCCAGCCCGGCCAGCTCGTCGCGATGGGCACGCTCGATCACGCCAAGCCGCTCGCCCACCTTTCTCGCTGCCTCCTTGACCCCGTCCCCCATCGCGCCGGAGAAGCTCACGCTCCCCGCTCCGGAAAGGTCGTCGGCCAGAAGACCGGCTTCGGCCAGGTCGGCGGTCAGAGGGGCGGGCAGGTCGAGGAGGGCTTGGTGCAACTCACGCCGGGCGGCGGCCAGCTCGCCGGCGAGCGCGTCGCGGCGCCTGACAGCGTCGAGATCGCGAGTGGCGCTCTCCACGGCGGCGCGGGCGGGCGGAAGGCCGGAGGCGGCGAGTCGTGCCTGCGTCAGGGCCTCGCCGGTCTCGCGGCGAAGCCCCGGCAGTACGGCGAGCCGCTCGGCCGTCTCGGCCTCCCGCTCCGCCAGTGCCTCAAGACCCTTCCCTGCCAGGGCCAGCTCCTCGCGGACGCGCGCCAGCCGCGCCTCCTCGGGCCGGAGCTGCTCCAGCCGGGCGATCTCGTCACGCCGGCCCCGTTCGAGCTCCGCCACCCGCTCGGTGCTCATCCCCTCCACTCCACGGGCGCCGGGCATGAGGGGTAGCAGGGGCAGGGCGCGGGCCATGGCGTCGGCGGCGAGCTGCTCGGCCTTGGCGGCGGCCTCCGCTCGCTGCTCGGCCTGCTGGACGAGCGGCAGCACCCGGTCGGCGCGGACCGCCTCCGCGAGGATGGTCTCCAGGTCGGACCGCTCGTCGGCGGTCCTGTCGAGCTCGTCGCGGCGCGCCACGGCGTCGGCGTGGCCACGCTGCCGCTGGACCAGCTCGCGGGCGCCTTCGAGCTCGACCCTGGCCGATCTCAGCGCCGCCTCGCTCGCCGCCCGGGCCTCCGCCTGCCCGGCGAGCGAATCGTGCGCCACGGCGAGCAGTGCCCGCGCCCATTCGAGCGGCTCGGCCTGCGGGTCGAGGTCGGCCTGCGGGTCAAGCTCAGACCGGGAGTCAAGCTCGGCCCCGGGGTCGAGGTCAGGCCGGGAGCCGAGGTCGGTCTGTGGTGCCGGGTCGGCCGGGGACTCCAGGGTGTTCAGGAGGGCCGGGCCCGCCGCGCCGCGCATGTGGTCGATGACGGAGTCGACCCGCTGGCGCAGCTCCTGCTGCTCCTGGCCGGTGCGGGTGCGGTGGTCGGCCAGCCAGTGCTCGACATCGCTGAAGATCTTGACGGAGAAGAGCTTCTCCAGGAGCTTGCGGCGGTCGTCGCCGTCGGCCCGAAGGAAACGGGCGAAATCACCCTGGGGAAGCATCGCCACCTGGCAGAACTGGTCGGCGTTCATGCCGAGCAGCCCGCCCACCAGCTCGCCGGTCTCGTCGGCGCGACCGGACAGGAACATCCACTCGCCGGAGGGAAGCAGCTCCTCCAGCAGGACCTTGACCTTCTCCTCGATCAGCCCCTCACCCCTGAGCTTGGGCCGGTGCCAGACGGGCGAGCGGGTGACGCGCAGCCGCCGGCCGCGCACCGTGACCTCCAGCACGACCTTCGGCCCTCGGTCGGCCGGGGCGTGGTCGCAGCGCAGGCGGCGGGCGCTGTTGCGCTGGCCCGGCACCTGGCCGTACAGGGCGTAGCACACCGCGTCGAGAACGGTCGTCTTCCCGGCCCCCGTCGGGCCGTGGACCAGGAACAGCCCGGCCTCGCCGAGCGCGTCGAAGTCGATGTCCTCGTCTCCGGGGAAGGAGCCGAATGCGGTCAGCCGCAACCGGTGCAGCCTCATCTCAGGCGCCCTCCACGCGTCACAAGGTCACGAGCACCAGCCTGGCATGCCATTCAGACCAGAGCCTCCTTCGCCCGGCAGGCCTGGACCGCCTCCTGGAGGAGCCTTCTCTCGTCGTCGTCGGCCGGCTCGCCGCGCACCTGGCGGATGAAGTCGAGCGCCACGTCGATCTCGGGACGGCCCGCGAGCCGGGGCGCGCCCGCCGGGGTCCGCACGGCGCCGTCCGGCTCGAAGGCCAGGGCTAGCGTGTGCGGGAAACGCTCGCGCAGCCGCTCCATGGCGCCCTTGGGACGTACCGGATCGGTGAGCGTCACCTGGAGCCAGTGGTCTTCGAACCGGGCCCACCCGGCCCCCACGAGAAGGTCGGCGAGGTGCCCTCGGACGCGGGCGATCGGGCGCGGCACGGGCGCGGGCACGAACTCGGCGCCGGCGAACCCGCGCGGGCCGATGTCGACGAGCCAGGACCCCTTGACGTGCTTCTCCTCGGAGAACGAGTAGGCGATCGGCGAGCCGGAGTAGCGC
This sequence comes from Sphaerisporangium sp. NPDC049002, assembly GCF_040649355.1. Taxonomy (NCBI): domain Bacteria; kingdom Bacillati; phylum Actinomycetota; class Actinomycetes; order Streptosporangiales; family Streptosporangiaceae; genus Sphaerisporangium; species Sphaerisporangium sp. NPDC049002. The sequence goes on from NZ_JBEZFH010000028.1 coordinate 2,532, forward strand.
ACGGACTCGCTCATGCGCTGGCGGCCGTGCAGGTGGCCGAGGGCGACGTAGTCGACGCCCTCGAAGGCGCCGACCGGCACGTGGGCGACGCCGCCCACGCTGATGTCACGCTCGCTGTCGCTGCTCGCGCCGCCGGTGACGAACGCGTGGGACAGCACGACCGACCGCGTGCCTCGGCCCGCCAGGTCGTCGCGGATCAGGGTCATGGCGTGCTCGATCGCGGCCGAGTGGCTGCGCTCGGCCAGCTCCCACGGCGCGCGGACCATCTCAGGCTCAAGATAGGGAATGCCGTAGAAGGCGACGTCGTCGATCACGATCGGCTCGCCCACGCGGGCCGGGTCGGTGCGCAGGTGCACCCCCGCCGCGTCGATCAGGTCGGCGCCGAACCCGAGCCTGCGGGCGGAGTCGTGGTTGCCACTGATCATCACCGTGCGGACCCCCTCGGCGACCAGCCGCCGCAGCGTCTCGTTGCACAGGGCCACCGCGTCGACCGAGGGCAGGGCGCGGTCGTAGACGTCACCGGCGACGACCACCACGTCGACGCCCTCCGAGCGGATCGTCTCCACAAGGTGGTCGACGAAGACGCCCTGGGCGTCGATCAGGCTCTCGCGGTGGAAGGCCCGGCCCAGATGCCAGTCGGAGGTGTGCAGCACACGCATGTCGCAGGAAGCTAACAGGTCCCACTGACAAATGAGGTACCAGCCGCACCATCGTTCCCCCCGCGTGACTTAACCTGATGATCGGAGGCCTTATTTGGGGCGGAAAGCCCTCGTACGAAGGGACGGTTCAATCGGGGAGCGGAGTCCGGTGGGCCGCGGCGATCATGGTCATCACCTGGGCACGGTCCGCGGCGAGCCGCCCGACGAGGAGGTGGCGTGAGCGACCGTAGCCGGCTGAGCGTGGCGACCGCGGTGCTTGTGGCGATCCTGGCGACGGTGGGCTACATGCTGTCCCCGCCGTCCTTCGATCCGCCGCGGCTGAGCGCGAGCGAGAGCTTCCAGCCTCTGCCTCCGCAGCCCGCCTCGGAGTACCGCCCGGTCCCGCTCGACGCCGCCATCGCCACCCAGGACATCTCCATCCCGGTCCAGGGCACGACGCTCACCGCCACGATCAGGGCCCCGCGCACCCCCGGCCGCCACCCCGCCATGGTCTTCGTCCAGGGCTCGGGACGCGGCGACCGGGGCGAGTTCACCTCCCAGGCCACCTGGCTCGCCAAGGCCGGAGTGGTGACGCTGACCTACGACAAGCGCACCGTCGGCTACGACTTCCGGCACCGCGACTTCGGGCTGCTCGCCGACGACGCCCTCCAGATGATCGAGGTGCTGCGGCAGCGGGCCGACGTCGACCCGGTCCGCGCGGGCCTGTGGGGCGTCAGCGAGGGCAGTTGGGTCATCCCGATCGCGGCGGCCAGGAGCCTCGACGTCGGCTTCAGCGTGCTGGTCTCCTCCCCGAACGTCTCCCCCGTACGGCAGGTCGCGTGGGCGCTGAACGAGCAGCTCGAACGCCTGCACGCGCCCGCCGGAGTCCGCGAGCTGCTGGCCAAGGCGATGGGCGGGGTCGGGTTCAACTTCCTTCGCTACGACAGCGTCCCGGCGCTGAGCCGGTTGAAACAGCCGGTCCTGGCCCTGTACGGCACGATGGACCCGTCGATCCCGTTCGTCGAGAGCACCCAGAAGCTGACCTCGGCGATGACCACCGCGGGCAACTCCGACTACACCATCCGGTTCCTCGGCGGAGCCGACCACGCCATGCGGGTGAACGGCGGCGCGTTCACCCACGGCTACCTGGACACCCTGGCCAACTGGGTACTCGGGCTCCCCGGCACGGCACGGCCGCCGGCGGGGGCGCAGATCGCGGGAGCGACCCCCGTGCAGCGGTACGAGGCCACCGACATCCCAAGGGCCCCCTGGTACGCCGGCACCGCCATCCTGGGCCTCGCGCTCACCCTCACCGCCGTCGGATACGTCGCGGCCCCGGTCACCGAGATGGTCGTACGGCTGCGCGGCCGCGACCTGCTTCCCACGGCCCAGTCCGAGTCCTGGCCGGCGATCCGCCGCCGCCTGCGCCGGATGGCCTGGACGGGCGTGGGCCTGCTCGCCTCGGTGACGGCCTTCATCACGCTCATCGTGCTCTTCTCGGTGAACCAGGCGGGGGCGTGGCCGGCGGTCCTGTCCGGATGGCTGGTGGTCCGGGTGCTGGCCGTCCTCATGCTCGTGCAGGAGGTCACCACCGTCGCCGCCGTCGCCACCGCCCTCCGCGAGGGCTGGGAGCCGGGGCGCTGGCAGCGGTTCACCGTGGCCACCATGCTGGGTGGCACGGGCCTGCTCCTGGTGACCGCCGCCTACTACGGCCTGTTCGGCATCCCCTGGTAGCCGCCACCGGGCCGTACGTACCCGCATATATCGTGATCTGTTCCGGATGCGTTCACGCGCCCGTCGGCTCGCCCGGTTACATTTTCCCCTCCTGATCCAAGGGGGAATGGGACAGCGTTGCCTGACAAGTTGCCTGGCGAAAGGCCACGGGGAGCCGCTGCGGTCATCGGCTGGACGGCACTCTCCGCCCTGCTGCCGGGGTCGGCCCACCTGCGCGCCGGCCGCCGCCGCACCGGCTTCGCACTGCTCGGCGCGTACGTCCTGGCGGTGGCGGTCCTCGGCGTGATCGCCCTCACGGCGGACGCCGATCTCGCGGGGCGCCTTCTCGATCCGGGCTGGCTGCGCGCCATCATCGCGCTCGCGATGGTCGCGGCCGCCGGCTGGTTCGCCCTTCTGGTCCGCTCGTACGTGATCCTCCGGCCGGGTGAGCTCTCGCAGGCGGGCCAGATCATCTCGGGGGTCCTGACCGGGACGCTCGCGGTCGCCGTGACAATGCCGTTCGCCGTCGTCGCCCAGTACGTGATTGTGTCGGAGGAGACGCTGAACACCGTCTTCGACGCTCCCGCGACCGTGGCGGCGGCCCCCACGGGAAGCGCCGGGCCCGAGGACCCGTGGAGCGGCAGGACCCGGGTGAACGTCCTGCTCCTCGGGGGCGACTGGCAGCCCGACCGCGTCGGGGTGCGCACCGACAGCATCAACCTCGCGAGCGTCGACGTGCGGAGCGGCAACACCGTTCTGCTCAGCCTCCCCCGCAACCTGGAGAACGTCCGGTTCCCCCCGGGCAGCCCGATGCACCGGCGGTTCCCCACCGGGTTCCGCCTGCCCGCCAACCCCGACGGGTCCCGTGAGGACCTGCTCTTCGCCGTCTGGGAGTACGCCGAGAACCACCCAGAGCTGTTCGGGGGGCGCACGGGCATGGGCCCGGAGACGCTGAAGGAGACCATCGGGTACACCCTCGGCGTGGACGTCGACTGGTACGCCCTGGTCAACATGTGGGGGCTTGCCCGGATCATCGATGCCCTGGGCGGTCTGACCCTCACCGTCCCCACCAACGTGGTCTTCGGGAAGTACAACGAGGGCCTGGTCAAGGCCGGCACCCGCAAGCTGGGCGGCGCGGACGCGATGTGGTTCGCCCGTTCACGCACCTTCAGCGACGACTACACCCGCATGGGCCGCCAGCGGTGCGTACTGGACGCCCTGCTCCACCAGGCCGACCCGGCCACCGTGTTGCTGCGGTTCAACCAGCTCGCCAAGGCGTCCAAGGGCATGTTCCGCACCGACATCCCGCGCCCGATGCTGGGGCACCTGGTGCCGCTCGCGCTGCGGGTGAGGGACGCCCGCGTCACCGGCGTGCAGTTCGTGCCGCCGCTCATCCACACCGGGAACCCCGACTGGTCACGGATCCGCAAGCTGAGCGCCAAGGCCATCCGCGACAGCGCCGCTCCGGAGACGACCCAGTCCCCGCCCCTGTCGGCCACCCCGTCCACGTCTGACACCTCCGGCGCCGGGACCCCGGCGCCCTCCCCCGGGACCCCGTCGGCCACGCCCTCCGCGCCGGGGGCCTCCGAGCGCGACGCCGGCATCTGCGGCTGAGCCCCCCTGCTCACGGTTCCGTGAACGCGGGCGAGGCCGCGCAAGCCGCTCCCCGACGACCGGATCGGGGGAGTCTCAGAGCTTGAAGGAGTCGCCGGCGAGCCTGCGCACACGGTCCTCGTCGACGAGGTGACCGAGGCCGGGCTGGGTCAGCGGCACCGCGACCACGCCGCCGGACGCCCCGACGGGCGGGGTGACGATCTGGGCGCTGCGCGGCGGCTCGGTCACGTCACTGGGCAGCGTGCAGCCCGGCAGGCTCGCCACGGCGACGGTGGCCGCCCGAGCCAGGCCCGTTCCCCTGCCGCCGGCCGCGGTGATGTCCCATCCCGCCTCGACCGCGCGATCGTGCGCGAGCCGTACGGCACGTAGCGACCCGAACCTGGACGGGCGGAGCAGGAGCGCGCTCCCCGCCCGCGCCGCGATGGCCTCCTCCAGAGCCGCCACCGAGTGGACCTCGATCGCGACCAGCGAGGAGACCCGTTCCTGGAGCTCGGCGTGGAGATCGAGGTCGGCGGCGGCGTCCGGGCCCCCGAAAGGACGCTCGATCGCCGTCACGCCGTAGGCCTCCAGCGCCTCCAGGGCGGAGCCGTCGGTGTAGCCGCCACGCCCGTCCACGGCGAGGGCGAGGGCGGGATACGCCTGGCGTACGGCCCGAACCGGCTCGACATCCCAGCCGGGGTGCACGTCCATGGTCACATGGGCGTACCCGGCGCACACGTGACGGTTCACCCGGGCGACCATGGCGTCCAGGGACCGCTCGGCCGGGAGCCGCACGGTCGCCATCACGGACGTGCGGGTGCCGCCGAGGGCGTGAGCCAGGGGGACTCCCCGCATCCGGGCCCACAGATCCCAGCAGGCGAGGTCGACGGCCGTACCGCCGGGGACGGTGCCCAGCTCGTCGGGGTGCTCCCAGTCGACGCCGAGGAGGGCCGGGGCCAGCGACTCCTCCAACGTGGTCCAGGTCTTCGCGAGCGTCTGGTCACGCTCGCTCTCGGCCCTTTCACGAAGAGCCTCCGCGTTAACGACCCGCTCGGAGTCGTCCCCCTGAGCCTCGTGGGCGGCCGTCTCACGGGAGTGCGCCGGGTGGACCGCCCTCTCACCGGTCGCCCTCCCCTGGGCGGGGTCACCGGGGGTCGCGGTCCCCTGAGCGCCCGTGCGGGACGACCGGCGGTCGGGGGACTGCACGACCTCGCCCCATCCCGTCATCCCCCCGTAGTCCGTGAGCTTCACCAGGATGCTCTCCGGACGCCTGCCGTAGGGCAGTACGAGCCGGAAGACCTCTAGCTCGCGGACACGTGGCATGGAACCCCCTCGTCGAACCCCTGCCCTTCCATGGTGCCCGCTCCGCGGATCTGGTCCAAACCCGGCCCGTGAACGCGGGATCCCGCCCCCGCCCGGCCGGGCCGCTCCCACGTGCCGCCCGCCGTCGACCCCGGACGCGGCCGGCGATTCCCGCCTACCGTCTACCGCCTGCCCTCAGCGCCGGACGCGGCCGGCGACCAGCGGGCCGATGGCCGCCTGGGCGAAGATGAGGCCGAAACAGGCCAGGTAGACCCACCAGGCGGTGTCGAGCCCGGCGAAGACCGCGCCGGTCACGGCGATGATCACGACCGAGAAGACCGACTCCCCGATCTGCAGCGACGAGCTGTTCCTGCCCTCCTCCCCCGGCTCGGAGAGCTCCAGAGTGAGCACCGACAGCGTCGGATAGACCAGGCCGATGCCGAACCCTGCCATCAGCCACGCCAGCAGACCGACCGGTAGGGGGACCGCGTCGAAGACCAGCAGCGCCGTGCCCGCGATGCCCAGGGCGAGCAGCGCGGTGCCGCACCGGAGCAGCGCCCTGCGGTCGTACCGCCTGCGCCCCTGGATCCACGACGCGAGCGACCAGCTCAGCGCCGACCCGGTGAGGAAAAGGCCCGCCTGGGTCGGGCTGAGCCCGCGTTCACCGATCAGCATGAGGGGCACGAACACGTCGGCGGCGAAGGACGCGCCCGCCGCGAGCCCACGCAGAAGCACCACCGTCGGGAATCCCCGCGCCGCGCGCATCGTGCCGGGGGGCAGCAGCCGCGGCAGGGCGACCGCGAGGACGGCCAGCCCCGCGACGAGCAGGACGAACCCGCTCTCGCCGAGGCCGCTGCCGTACTGCAGCAGCGCGGCGCCGACGGCCACCACCCCGCCCCACGCCAGCCGGGCCCCGAATCCCTCCCGGGAAGGGGCGGGCTCGGCGCGGGCATCCTGCGGGACGACGGCGGCCCGCCCGGCGAGCCCTCTCCACAGCAGGACGGCGGCGGGAGCCACGAAGATCGGGATGCCCAGGAAGATCCATCGCCAGCCGATGTGCTCCACCACCGCACCGGTGATCGCCGGGCCCACGATGGACGGAAGCACCCATGCCGCCGCCAGCAGCGAGAACACCCTCGGGTGCATCGCCGCTGGGTACACCTGCGCCACCAGGACGTACAGCGCCACCGAGAACAGGCCGCCACCGATGCCCTGGACGAACCGGCCGACGATCAGCACGTGCATCGTGGGCGCGAATCCCGCGAGGAGCAGCCCCGCGACGAACCCGGCGACCCCCGTCCACAGCGGCGCCACCGGTCCGCGTGCGTCGCTCCACCGGCCGCCGGCGACCGTGGCGATCACGCTGGCCGCCATCGACCCGCTGAAGGCGAGACCGTAAAGGGAGAGCCCCTCCAACGACCTCGCCACCACGGGCATGGCCGTCGCCACGGCCAGGTACTCGAACGCGAGGAGCAGTACGAGGGCGACCATCCCGACGCTCAACGCCCGATACGGACGGCCGAGCACGCCGGGTGGCCCTGCGGGAGGAGAATCGATCACTGCGGAGGACACCTGCCTTAACCTACGGCCCCGCTTCATCCGCGGCATCGGCCCCCCACCTCGGACTTTGGTCCTAGGCCACACCCCTTTGACCATTGGGACGGCCGAACTCATGAACGGGTCGTCGCTTACGTGGCGCGGATCGACAGGATGCGTTCGGCCCACTGAGCGATGTCGCGGCGTTCGATCGCGGCGGCCATGAGGCCCGGGAACGCGTCGGGGGTGCAGGCGAACGCCGGGACGCCCAGTGCGGCGAGCGCCTCGGCGTTGTCACGGTCATAGTGGGGCTGGCCCTCGTCGGAGAGCGCGAGCAATACGATGACCTGCGCTCCGGCCTCCGTCATCGCGGCCACCCTGCGCAGCATCTCCTCCCGTACGCCGCCCTCGTACAGGTCGCTGATCAGGATGAAGATGGAGTTCGCCGGGCGGGTGATCAGCCCCTGGCAGTAGGCGAGGGCGCGGTTGATGTCCGTGCCGCCGCCGAGCTGGGTGCCGAACAGCACCTCCACCGGGTCGTGCAACTGGTCGGTGAGGTCGACCACGCTGGTGTCGAAGACCACCAGCGAGGTGCGGAGCGAGCGCATCGAGGCGAGCACGGCCCCGAAGACGCCGGCGTACACCACCGAGGCCGCCATCGAGCCGCTCTGGTCGATGCAGAGCGTGACCTCACGGATCACCGCCCGCTGCCTGCGGGCATAGCCGACCAGCCTGGACGGGACGATGGTGCGCTTCTCGGGCAGATAGTCCTTGAGGTTGGCGCGGATCGTACGGTCCCAGTCGATGTCGGCGACCCGGCGAGGGCGGTGGGTGCGGGCCGAACGGTCGAGCGCCCCCGTGATCGCGGTCCGGGTGCGCTGGGCCAGCCTGCGTTCGAGGTCGGCCACGACCTTCCTGACGACCTCGCGTGCCGACCGTCTCGCGGTCTCCGGCATCACCCGGTTGAGCGAGAGCAGCGTGCCGACCAGGTGGACGTCGGGCTCCACGGCTTCGAGCATCTCGGGTTCGACCAGCAGGCGCGTGAGGTTCAGCCGTTCGATGGCGTCCTTCTGCATCACCTGGACGACCGTCGAGGGGAAGTAGGACCGGATGTCCCCGAGCCACCGCGCGACCCGTGGGGCCGAGGCGCCGAGGCCCGCGCCACGCTGGGTGTCGCCGCCTCCGCCCTGCCCCTCGCCCGATCCGCGCCCGCTGTTGTAGAGCGCGGCGAGGGCCGCGTCCATCTGGGCGTCATCGCCGCCGAGCGCGCAACCCGTACCGTCGGCATCGCCCCCCAGCACCAGCCGCCACCTGCGCAAGCGCTCGTCCATCAGCCGCTCCCCTCCGTGACCCACCGGCCCAGACCCGCCGACCGCTCCCCACCCACCGGCCTCCCCGCGCCCGCGGGACGACCCCGGCCGACGCCCCCTCCGCGCCCGGCACCCGGACAGGGACTCCCAGGACGGCGAGCTCGGCCGGTGACGGGCGGGCGAGCGTTCCGGCGCATCAGGGGCTCCCCAAGATCGTGAGTACGGTCCGGACGGCCGGGGCCGCGCGGTCGGGGTCGGCTTCGGGGGCGGTGGTCCTTCCCGCCTCGCCGGAGGAGACGCGCCCGCCGATGGCCCGGCGCTCGGGCGGGGCGAAGGCTCCGAAGGTACGCCGGAGCAGGGGCAGCACGTCGACGAACGCCTCCCCCGTCAACCCCGTCAGCCATGTGTCGATCAGGCCGAGCAGGCCCGCGTCGTGGACGAGGAGGAGACCGCTGCCGGAGAGGAACCCCTCCACCCAGGCCGCCGCCTGCGCGGGAGGGTTGCCCGCCGACATCGACCGGGACATGCGCCGCGCCACCTCCTCGGCCGGGATGGTGCCCGCGTCGAGCAGGATGCGGGTCAGCCTGCCGCCGATCAGTCCGTGCAGGTCGCGACGTTCCGCGACGCCGCGCAGGGATTCGAGCCAGCCTTCCCTGCCCGACTCCAGCAGGCCGACCGAGGCGTGCACCGCGTCCACGTGACCCAGCATCTCCCTGGCCGAGTCGTCGTCCAGCCCGGTGACCGCCGCCGAGAGCCCCGCGCGGATGCGGCTGAGCAGCGACTCCACGATCACCGACAGCCCCCGCGCCGGGGTGCCGCGGACGTCGCCGTACCGCTGCGCGCGGACCAGCGCGGGAAGTGCGGCCATCAGGTGGGTGACGTCGCTGTCGAGTGCCGCCCGGGTGGAGATCGAGGACAGGACGTGGGGCAGTGCCCCCGGCAGGTCGGCGAGCAGGCACCGCTCCGCCACGCCGGTGAGCTCGGCCAGCGTCCTCGGTGACGCCGAACCGGCCGGCCCGGGCTCCGCGTGCCGGGCCGGACGTCCGGATCCGAGGTCGACGAGCTCCTGTACCCGCGAGGTGGCGGCGGCCGGGACGGTGGTGCCGTACGCGCTCGCCTCGATCAGGTCGATGTCGAACTCCGGGCGCCACTCCAGCGTCCAGGATTCGCGGAAGGTGCCCTTGCCGCGTGCCTCGCGCGGCGACCCCCATGCCACGCCGATCAGGCCGAGCCGGTGAAGCAGACGGCTGCGGTCGAGGTCGAGAGGTTTGCGCAGGTCGAGGTCGACGTCGCGTTCGAGCGCCTCGGGCCGGAGCCTCAGCCGTCGCTGCCGGTCGCGCAGGTCGCGCTGGAGCGGGACCATCGGCGTGCTGTCGGGGACCCGGCCGAGCCGCTCCCCCACGACCATGCGCCGCTGGATCAGCTCAACCGGCAGCTCGTCGCCCTCGCACAGGACCGCCCGCACGGCCTCGGTGACCTCGCCCAGGCCCGCCAGGGGACGGCCCCGCACCACCGCGAGGCTGTGCGCCAGCCGCACGGCCTCGATGACATGGGCGGAGGAGACCGGCAGGTCCTCCTCGCGCAGGACCCTCGCCGCGGCCGAGAGCCAGCGCTCGATCGGACGGTCGGGCGCGGCGAACAGGTGGTCGTACCAGCCGGGCGAGGTGATGCCCGCGCCGTAACCGCTCCAGGAGGCGAGCCTGCCGTACGTCCACGGCACCCAGGTCATCTCCACCTTGACCTTGGGCAGCCCCTTGAGGAGGCGGTCGTCGGGCGCGGCCGGACCGAGCTCGCGCAGCGCCGGGACGTGCCAGGCTCCGCACACCACCGCGATGCGCCGGTAGCCGTCCTTGAAGGCGGTGCGCATGGTCCTGCGCATGTGCGCCTCGCGCCGGGCCTCGTGCCCGTGCGGGGTGTGCCCCTCCCTCACGGCCGCCATCGCCTCGGCGATCACCTCGAACGGCGTGTCGCCGCGGTGCTCGACGGCGTCCTCCCACCACCGTTCGGGATCGTCGTAGCCGGCCGCCCTGGCGAGCTCCCCGATCGGGTCCCTGTGCACCACAGGACCCCCGGCCCCGGAGCCCCCGCCCTCACCAGGCCCGGCCTCGGCCGGTCGGGAGCCCGCGGGCCCGGTGTCAGCAGGCCGGGAGTCCGCGGGCTCGGCCTCAGCCGGTCGGGAGTCCGCGGGCTCGGTGTCGAGGGCCGGGGAGGCGTCGCCGGGGGGCGGCGAGGTGGTGGCCCTCTCCGCGAGGCTATGGGCGGCGGGCAGGTCGCAGAAGCGGACGGGGACACCCGCGCGCATGGCGTAACGAATCGCCTGCCACTCGGGAGAGAACGCCGCGAAGGGCCAGAACGCCGCTTTCGACGGCTCTCCCGGCACATGGGCCAGTAACGCGACAGGGGGTTCCATGCCGGGATCGGCCGCGAGCGCGACCAGGCCGTCGGCCTCGGGCGGCCCCTCGATGAGGACGATGTCGGGTCGCAGCCGCTCAAGCTCGGCCAGCACGGCCCGCGCGGACCCCGGCCCATGGTGCCGCACCCCGAGCACCGCAGCCGACGAACCGGCCATGGTGAAAGGCTCGGATGGCTTCAGGTCTGTCAGCCCGGTCCGCCGCTCGTCAGGAGGCATCGCGGCAGGCTCGGTAGAAGTCGCGCCAGTCGGGACGCTCGCGGACCACGGTCTCCAGGTACTCCTGCCAGACGACGCGGTCGGACACGGGATCCTGGATCACCGCGCCGACGATGCCCGCCGCGACGTCACCGGCGCGGAGCACCCCATCGCCGAAATGGGCCGCGAGCGCGATGCCGCTGGTCACCACCGAGATCGCCTCGGCGGTGCTGAGCGTGCCGCTCGGCGACTTCACGGTCGTACGACCGTCGGCCGTCACCCCGGAACGCAGCTCGCGGAAGACCGTGACGACCCGCCGGATCTCCTCCATGCCGGTCGGCGTGGCGGGCAGCTCCAGGGAACGGCCGAGCTGGAGGACCCGCCGCGAGACGATGTCGACCTCCTCCTCGGCCGTGGCGGGAACCGGCAGGACGACCGTGTTGAACCGCCGCCGCAGGGCGCTCGAAAGCTCGTTGACGCCGCGGTCACGATCGTTGGCCGTGGCGATCACGTTGAACCCCCGGGCCGCCTGGACCTCCTGGTTAAGCTCGGGAATCGGGAGCGTCTTCTCGGAGAGCACAGTGATCAGCGCGTCCTGCACGTCGGACGGCATGCGGGTGAGCTCCTCCACGCGGGCGAGCCGTCCCTCGGCCATGGCGCGCATCACCGGGCTCGGGGTCATCGCGTCACGGGACGGGCCCTCGGCGAGCAGCCGGGCGTAGTTCCACCCGTAGCGGATCGCCTCCTCGGCCGTACCCGCCGTGCCCTGCACCAGCAGCGTCGAGTCGCCGCTGATCGCCGCGGCGAGGTGCTCGGACAGCCAGGTCTTCGCGGTGCCGGGCACGCCGAGCAGCAGCAGCGCCCGGTCGGTCGCGAGCGTGGCGACGGCCACCTCGACGATCCGGCGGGGGCCGATGTACTTGGGGGTGATCTGGTGGCCGTCGCCCAGAAGGTAGGTCGTGACAGCCCAGGGCGACATCCTCCAGCCGGGCGGCCTCGGCCGGTCGTCGGACTTGGCCAGGATCGCCAGCTCGTCGGCGTACTGGTCTTCCGCGTGCGGACGCAGAACGGTCATATCGGCTTCAGCTCGCTCTCGCGTGATGGCCCGGAGGGTGGTGTTCGCAGGACATGGAGGCTCATGGGCGGGGCTCCAGCTCCGCGAGCATGTCGAAACGGAACCGCAGGGTTGCGGCCACTTCCTGGACGGGCGGCTCGGGTGAGAACCGCGCCGCGACCTCGTGCATGCTCGGGTCGACCCGCTCGCCCGCGAGGCGCACCAGCTCGCCGAGATTCCACGGCTGACGCCCCGCCGTGTCGAGGATCTTCTCCAGCACCGCCTTGGCCAGCGCCGCTCCCCAAGGAGCGGGAATCCCGCCGAGCATCATGATCAACTGACCGTCGACGGGCTGGTCGTGCACCAGCTCGGCGGCCTTGTCGGCGCGCTCGGCAGGGGGGAGCACGGCGAGCAGGTCCGTGAGCGGCTCCACGGCGAACAGGGCCCGCGCCCAGGTGGGATCGTTCTGCAGGACGGCGGCGCGCTCCCAGCCGAGCCTCACCTCGCGCGACCACTCACCGACGTTGAGCGCGACGATCTGCTTCGCCGTACGGCCGAAGTGGTGCGTCCAGAACCCGAGCGGCGTGTGGGCGACGAGTTGCTGCAGCCACCAACTGCGCTGACCCGTGCCACCGGGAGCGCGGGAGCGAACCCCGTCGCGCTCCATGGCGCTGTCACAGGCCGGCGGCGGGTCGGCCTCGAGCCGGTTGCCGGCCAGGGTCAGGCACACCGCCGCCCGCTCGGCCATCCTCCGGCCGAGCCGGGACGCAGGGAGCCTGGTCAGCAGATCGGCGGCCTGGGTTCTGACCTCGCGTCTGCGGTCGTCGAGCACGGCCTCCAGGAACGGCTCGTCGGCCATCGAAAGGCCGTCGGCCATGGCGTGGATGAACGCCGCCCGGTCTTCGGGCGACTCCTGCTCCCAGCCGCGTCGCAGCAGAGCCCGCGCCCTCGCCGGGTCGGACCCCCGGAGGCTCCGGAGGTAGGAGAGCCGGTCACCCCTGGTGCCGAACTCCCAAAGCTGATGCGTCTCGACCTCGACCTCTTCTTCCTCCTCAGACCCCCCCGAACGGCCCGAACCCCCAGAAGGGGAGTGAGCCGCGGGGTCTGGAGCGGACGATGCGGAGAAACCGCTGGTCATATGGGCGGTCGCCTCCTCCAGGAGGTAGGCCCAGGCCGGGTTGAGCGTGGCGAGCCAGCGGCCCCTGGCGCCCGCCAGCACCCCGACGGGCGCCCGCAGCGACCGGTCGCGCGCGCCGTGATCGAGCACCCGGGGCACGAGCTTCGGTGGTAGCCGGTACCCCCGGACGGCGGCGGCCTCCAGCCATTCGGGCAGCAGGCGCGGCTGCTCGCCGTCGAGGATGCGGCCCACACGCTCACCCGCGGCACGGGGGACCAGCGACTGCTCCTCGGGAGGCGCGGCGGGCAGCGGCTCGCCCCTCTGGAGCCGCTGCCCGGCCCGCGCCCCGACGGTGTGCGCCGCCGCCTGCCCCAGAAGGTCGGGCACAGGACGCCGGTCTGTGCCGACCAGGGCCGCCGACACCAACCGCTCCCACTCCTCGGCCGTGATCACAGCACCACCACCTGGCCCTCCTCGTCCCAGGTCGTGAGCGGGCGCAACCCCCGCGGCGTCCACTCGGCGGCCACGGTCACCGCGTGACCACCGGAAACGGCGAGCAGCCGCCACGGGAGACCTGCCGACGGGTGCAACGGCATCCCCTCCACCGCCGGTGGATCGCCAGAAGCCGGGTGAGGTGAGGCCGCGTCGGTGAGGATCCAGAGGTCTCCCCGCCTGGCGGGCACGACCGGGCCCAGCACCACGGGCCAGGACTCAAGCCACGGATCTCCTTCGAGCGCGGCGGCCACCTCTGCCAGCGCCGCACGCACCCCGCCACCCACCGGCGGCCCCGCCACGCCGCCACCCACCGGGGGCTCCGCCACCACCCCGCCGTCCACCGGAGGCCCTGCCACCGCCCCGCCGTCCACCGAAGGCACCGTCATCAACCCGCCACCCACCGGAGGGCCCGCCACCACCCCGCCACCCGCCGGAGGCTCCGCCGGCGCCCCGCCGTGCCGTGCGGCCACCAGGGCGCGTAACGGGGAACCGCCGGGATAGAAGGCCAGATCGGCGTCGATCGAAGTGCCGGTGACGAGCGAGGTGTCGAGGGCCTGGCCGACCGGCGCGAACGAGAGCACCAGGGCGGGCCGGCCGCTGGTGCGCCCGCGCAGCCAGACACGGCGGGAGACGAGACGGTCTTGCTCCTCGTCACGCCGGCCGAGCACATCCCAGTGATCGCGAAGAGTGCGCCCCGCGAGCACCTCGTCGCGTGACGTCGGGAAGCCCACGCGCGACCGGATGGTGTCGCGCAGGGGCGCGGGCAGCTCACTCGCGCGGCGGTAGCCGACGGCGAGCAGGTTGAGCAGGCCGTACTCACCGAGCAGGCGGGCCGGCCAGTCTTCCTCGGCCAGCACCCGGGGCAACCGGGAGACGGCCGCGGCGGCTCCGGGGGCCTGGGCGTCCACCAGGCGCCTGGTCAGCTCCTGCCACTGGGCGGGCGCGCTCTGCCGCGCTCCGGCCAGGCCCTGCCCGACCTGGTCGGCCAGCCACCGCTCCAGCTCGGACAGGCCCGTGGCGACCCGCTCCTCGCGCTGGGCCGCGCGCCGGTCGGACGCGGCGCCGTCGCCGGAACCGGCCTCACGCCGCTCGGCGGCGCCCGGCTCCGAAGGCGAGGGCTCGTCGCCCGCCACGGTGGCGGTGGTGGCCGAGGCCCTGGCGGCGCGGACACGGCGCTGATCGAGCCACTCGGCGACCCAGGCGGGTGGAGCCTCGGCCGGTGAGACCCCGTCGCCCGACCAGAGCAGCAGGAGGCCGAGCGCGTGCTTGCAGGGGAACTTCCGGCTGGGGCAGGTGCACCGGTAGGCGGGCTCGCTCAGATCGACGCACGCGCGGTAGGGCGACGAGCCGCTCCCCTTGCACTCTCCCCAGAGCACGTCGGGCGCGCTGCCCACGGCCGACCACTTGGCCGGCGTGCTCACGCTCCGCGCGCCCTTCTCGGAGGACGCGTCGGGGGCGAGCGCGAGCACTTGATCACGGCTCCAACGTTCGATCACGACCGGCAGACTATCGACGGCCTCCGACAAAAAACGCGCCCCTCACGCGGGCCCGGGTTGATGGGCGACCGGGAGAACGAGCGACGCTTGTCCGCTGGTTCGGGCTATGGTCGCCCCTCGTTCGGGCGAGGGTCGCCCGCGGGTGTGGCGGCCATCGAAACGGGACCGCCGATTTCCGGGGAAAGCAGGAATATGGGCGTGCCAATGGGTACGGGGCCTGCATGAATCTCGTCTGGGAACAAGTAGTGGTCGACGCGGCCGATCCGGTGGCGCTCGGGGAGTGGTGGACCAAGGCACTCGGCTGGGTCGTCGTCAACGACTCCGAGGAGGAGTACGAGATCCGTCTGGCCCCCGACGTCCTGCCCGGAATCCTCTTCGCCCCCGTGAGCGAGGAGAAGAAGGTGAAGAACCGGCTGCATCTCGACTTCCGCCCCAAGGATCAGAAGGCCGAGGTCGACCGGCTCCTCGCCCTTGGCGCACGTCCGGCCGACGTCGGCCAGGGCTCCGAGCCGTGGGTCGTGCTCGCCGACCCGGAGGGCAACGAGTTCTGCGTGCTCAGCTCCCGTGCGTGACACCGTCGCACGACCCACCGAACGACCCGTCGCACCACCCGCTGAACTCCCGTCGCACCACCGGCTGAGCTCCCGTCGCACGACCGGCTGAACGACCGCTGAGCGGCTCGTCGCTCAGCGGTGGGCGAGGCCCGCCGAGCGCAGGTGGCGTAGCGTCCAGCCGTGGCCGCCGGGGTCGATCGGGATCGTCGCGGTGGTGAAGAGCTCGGCCGCGCGCCGGTAGGAGAGCCGCCCCCGTCCCGTCACGGGGCACCGGTCGGGGACGGGCGTGGTGGGCGCGGCCCGGCGTTCCGTCAGGAGCACCGGGCCCCCGGTGCGGCCGAGCAGGAGCAGCGGCAGCAGCCGGGCCGTACCGGCGCGCCAGCGGATCTCCGGATCCTTGCGTACGCGCCTTCGCACCAGGTCGAGGTCGTCGACGTTCAGAGCCAGGATGCGCTCGATGGGGGCGGCGGTCTCGTACAGCAGGCGCCAGCACGCCTGCTCGCGCAGCGCGACCGCCAGATTGAAGATCATCGTTACCTGCTCCGGAGAGAGCACCGAAGGTCCGGCCACCGGTGCCGACGGAGGCCGTAGCCGCTGGACAGGGTCGGCGTCGATCCAGCCGCGCATGCGCCACCAGGCGATCGCGCCGCGCAGGATGGAGAGCTCCCGGCTCACGGTGCGCGGGTCGGTGGTCGCGGCACGCTCGCTGAGCGCGGCGTGCAGGCGCCCGGCCATGTCGGGGGCGTCGAGCAGTGCCAGCGGCACGATGGGGGGCCGTGCCCCACGGCGGGATTTCCCCGGCGGCGGAGTCCTGCCCACCAGGTGCCACGCCCACGTGGCCAGGGCGATGCGGTAGACGCGGCGCGAGGCATCCCCCAGCCGGAGCGTGGCCAGGTAGTGATCGATCGCGACGGCGTACTCGACGGGGGCTGTCATTCCTCACACTCACGGTTGCCGCAGTAAATGGCGCCGGCCAGAGGACGGGATCCGAGTCTAACGCCATCGAAAACAGCAGATAGGGCGCATGACTCGCCATCCGACGATCCTGCAGTAAAGGGACTCAACTTTCCTCAGCCCGGCCATTGAAAGCCGGTCTTTCACCTCGCAAGGTGAGGGGGCATGGCTTCGAAATGGATTCGACGGCGTCTGGGCGCCCTGTCCCACCCGGACCTGCGGCTGTTCTTCGTCGGAGAGGCGACCTCGCTGCTCGGTTCGTCGATGTCGTCGCTGGCGGTGGCCTTCGCGGTGCTGGACAGCGGCGGCACGCAGACCGACCTCGGGTACGTCATGGCGGCGCGCATCGTGCCCATGATCGTGTTCCTGCTCGCGGGTGGCGTGGTCGCCGACCGGCTGGGACCCCGGCGCGTCATGATGTCCGCCGACGTCGTGCGCTGTGTCACCCAGTCGGTCCTCGCCGGGCTGCTGATCTTCGGGCACCCGGCCATCTGGATGTTCATGGTGCTCGTCGCGGTGTGGGGCGCCGGCGAGGCGTTCTACGCGCCGGCCCGGGGCGCGCTCATCCCTGCGGTCGCGGCCGGGGGCGCCCCGTACGACGGGAAGCTGCGGGACGCCAACGCGCTCGCGGGGCTGGCGCAGTCGATGGCCTCCGTGGGCGGACCCGCGATCGCGGGAGTCGTCGTCGCCGTGGCCGGGTCAGGTCTGGTCGTCGCGGTCGACGCGGGGACGTACGCGGTGAGCTTCCTCGCCCTCGCCCTGCTCCGCCTCTCCGACCGCGTGCCCGGCCAGGCGCTGTCCGCGCAGGTGAAGTCCGCGCAGGCGGGGGCGGTGCGGGAGGGGTGGGCGCACTTCCGCTCCAGGACCTGGTTGTGGGTGACCACGCTGCAGTTCACCCTGTTCAACCTGCTCGTGTGGGCGCCGTTCCTCGTACTGGGCCCGGTGGTGGCCCAGGAGCGTCTCGGCGGTGCGCGTGACTGGGGCCTGATCATGGCCCTGTACGGCGCCGGGGCCGTGGCGGGCGGCCTTTCGATGATGGGCGGCCGCGTGCCCCGCCGTCCGCTCGTGGTCGCGACCGTCGCCACGTTCGGATGGGCGCTTCCGTCGGGTGCCATCGCCGCGGGCCTGCCCGTGGCGTTCATCGCGGGCGCCGCGGTCGTCGCCGGCGCCGGCTCCGCGGTCTGCGGCGCCCTCTACGCGACCACGAACCAGCAGTACGTGCCGGCCGGGGTCCTCGCGCGGATCACCTCGCTCACCACCCTGGGAGCGTTCGTCCTCGGCCCGGTCGGCCTGGCCGCCGCCGGGCCTGCGGCCTCCGCCATCGGGATCACGGCCCTGCTCGCCTTCGGCGCTATCTGGCAGGTCGCGGCCGGGTCCGTCGTGCTCGCCGTACCGGACGTACGGCGTGTCACCTCAGGCGGAGGACATGACGCGGGCGCGACGCGGGACCGGCGATGCCGGGCCTCGCTCTCCGGCCGTCCACAGCCGTGAGCCCGCCGCCCGCACGCCGACCGGCCACCCGCAGCTGAGAGGCGCCCGGGTGTCATAAGATCGGCGGCGTGTTCCTCATGACGCTCGGTGACTACCCGGATGGCCCCTCGGTGTTCGCCTCCGGCGACGCCGACGCGTTGCGTATCGCGAACGCGACCATGACCGGGCCGGAACCGGTCGTCGCCGTGGGCGACGACGGGCGGGTCAGGTTCCTGCGGCGCGACGTGAGGGGCACGTTCATCACCGTCCAGGAGCGCCCGGCGGTCGCGGAGGCGCTGGAACTCCTCCCCCACCCCGAGGGCGGGTGGTACCGCGAGACCTGGAGGACCTCGGCCGGCTTCGAGCCTCCGGGCTACGGCGGGGTACGGCAGAGCGCCACCGGCATCTACTTCCTCCTCCAGCCCGGTGAGGAGTCGGTCTGGCATGTGGTCCGCTCCGACGAGGTGTGGTTCTGGCACCGAGGCGGCCCGCTGACCCTCCTGCTCGGCGGCACGGGCGACCATCCGTACGGGACGGACGGCCAGGCTGGGGGCACGGGCGTCCAGGCCGGTCAGGGCGGGGGCGCGGTGGAGACGATCACGCTGGGTCCCGAGGTGGAGAGGGGGCAGGTGCCTCAGGCTCTCGTGCCGGCCGGCACCTGGCAGGCCGCGCACCCGGCGGGCGCGCAGGGCGTCCTGGTGAGCTGTGTGGTCTCCCCCGGTTTTGATTTCGCCGACTTCAGGGCCGTTTGACCCTCGGCGTTTCACCGGCACCGCCGCCGGATTAAAGCCACCACCCCGATCGAATTCGCGTGAACACCGTTGACATGGGTGATTCACGCACCCACTATCTCTGTGTCAGATATTCCTCTGATTACCCCAGGTGGCCGTGCGGTTGCCACGAGTGAAAGCCGAGCACCGGCCGCACAGGATCGGGGACGGCAGGGTACGCATCGGTGGGTCGATTTACGGTGTCGCCGCCGAAATCCCCGAACTGGTGATCTTCCCCGGCGTCCGGATGTACCACGTCCTGTACGACGCGCGAGGCGCCTGCACCGGGGCCCGCAGGATCGACGACATCGAGTCGTCTCCGGCCCGCACCCGCCCCGGCGCGTCCTCCCGGCGGCGGGAAGGCGGATCCCCGCCGCCGGGACCCGATCAGTTCAGCCGTTCGAGGTAGCCGCCCTCCACCAGCCAGCTCACGGACACCTCGTCGCGCAGTTGGGGCGACTCGGGGATGAGCCTGCTCACCAGGTGGTACTGGTCCCCGCCGCCCGGCTGCTGGAACGCCGAGGCGATCGGACCGGCGTCGACCGCGAACTCCCTGCTCACCCGGTACGCGTGGTAGCTGCAGGGATACTGCGGCGCGGCGGGGAAGGTCTCCAGGTTGGTCGGGGGAATGCCGCGCTGGGAGAACGGTGTGCCGAGCGGCGCCAGGAAAGCCCCGCCCTCGCCCCCGAATCGATCCACTTTCTCGCCGACGAGGAGCGTCATCGGCGTGATCAGGGGCCGGCCGCTCGTGTATCCCCCCGAATGGGCGAAACCGAAGTCGGGCGGATAGCGATAGGAAGCCTCCGCCCAGTTCCAGTAACGGTTGAGGAACTTCTGCGGAGGGAGACCGCCAAGCGGCACGTAATCGCTGAGGATCTTGCCGAGGGCCCCGTACATCGGAAGGTTCTTCGGCCCGAGCCGCTTGTCCTCATTAACGTACGGCGCGGTGCAGACGGGTTCGGCCGGGTCCTCCGTCGCCACCGGCGTTCGGCCGGGCGGGAATGCGGAGACGGCGGGAGCCCAGGCGGAACCGGCCCGCGAAGCAGCGGCGGCCCTGGTGCCGGCCTGTGCCGGGACAACGCTGAGAGAGATGGCGACGATGCCGAGAGCGGCGGCCAGCGACGCGCGTCGGCGAAAATTTCGCAATGGATCCTCCTGATGATGGGAAGCCGGATTCCGGCATGTCTCCTCGATGCGTTAATCGAGAGAAACGGTGGGATCTGCCCTTTTCATCTGGACGGCTTCCCGCCGGTTTCCACAGCCGTCCGGAGACCGGCGGCCCGGGAATTCGAGCCGTTTCCGAGATGAGCGGAGCGATTGATCCCTGCGTACCCGTTTCTTGATCAGGAGTCCTGCGAGCGAAGCAATGAAACCACAAAAAACAAACGCCAAAAGGCGCAATCAACTGGAAATGTTAATCACAGTCGGGATACGCCTGGCCCGGGCCCACCGCGACGGCGCGGCAGGCGGATGCCGCCGAGCCGGGCGCCCCATGTTGGGTGAACCCGGCTCAGGCGGAAGAATGCAGGCAAGCGCCCATGCGAGGAGGTCAACGGTGACCCGCCAGATCGTCTCCGTCGTCGGTGGCAAGGCCGCCGACGACCCCAACGCCACGACCTACGACTCGGTCAACCCGGCCAGGACCGCCGAGACCGTGGCCCGGGTCCAGCTCGCCGGGGCCGCCTCCTTCGCCTGGGCCTGTAGCGTCGCCGCCGCCGCGCAGCGCGAGTGGGCCCGGGTGCCCGCGCCCGTACGCGGCCGGGTGATCGCCTCGATCGGCCGGCTGGTCGAGGCCAACGCCGAGACCCTGGCGCGGCTGGTCACCGCCGAGATCGGCAAGCCGTACGCCGAGGCGCTGGGCGAGGTGAGGGAGATCGTCGACACCTGCGACTTCTTCCTCGGCGAGGGCCGGCGCATGTACGGCCAGACGATTCCCTCGGAGATGCCCGACAAGAACCTTTTCACCTTCCGGGTGCCCGTCGGGGTGGCCGCGGTGATCACGGCGGGCAATTTCCCCGTCGCGGTGCCGAGCTGGTACCTGGTCCCCGCCCTGCTGTGCGGCAACGCCGTGGTGTGGAAGCCCGCCGAGTACGCCTCGGCCTCCGCGCACGCGCTCTACCGGCTGTTCGTGGCGGCCGGGCTGCCCGACGGGGTGCTGAACGTCGTGTTCGCCGACGGCCCCTCCACCTTCGCCGGGCTGGACGCGGCGCTCACGGAGGGCACCGTGCAGAAGGTCGGCTTCACCGGGTCGACCGCCGTCGGCCGCGAGATCGGCGCGCTGTGCGGGCGGCACCTCCAGTCGCCCTGCCTGGAGCTCGGCGGCAAGAACCCCATGGTCGTCATGCCCGACGCCGACCTCGACCTGGCCGTGGAGGGCGCGCTGTTCTCGGGGTTCGGCACGGCGGGGCAGCGCTGCACCTCGCTCGGCACCGTGCTGGTGCACCGGTCGGTGCACGACGAGTTCGTCGGCCGGTACGCGCGCGCCGTGCGGGAGGCGACGGTCGGGGATCCCGCCGGCGACGTCCTCTACGGCCCGATGCTCGACCACCGCTTCGCCGAGCGCTACGAGGAGTACCTCGGCTGGATCCAGCCGCACCACACGGTGGTCACCGGCCCGACCGGGCGGATCACCGGGGACAACCCGCGCGGCGGCTTCGACGGCGCCGGCGGACTGTACTACCACCCGGTCGTCGTGGACGGCCTGCGTCACGGGGACCGCCTGTTCCTGGAGGAGACCTTCGGGCCCATCGTCGGCGTCACCTCGTTCGGCAGCCTGGACGAGGCGGTCGAGCTGGCCAACCGCCCCGGCTACGGGCTCTCGTCCTCGATCTACACCACCGACCCGAAGGCGGCGTTCCGGTTCCGCGCGGGCATCGGGGCGGGCATGGTCAGCGTCAACAACTCCACCTCGGGCGCCGAGGCGCACCTGCCCTTCGGCGGCAACGGCAAGTCGGGCAACGGCAGCCGCCAGTCGGGCGTGTGGGTGCTCGACCAGTTCACCCGCTGGCAGGCGATGAACTGGGACTACTCGGGCCGCCTCCAGAAGGCCCAGATGGACGTCGCCGAGATCATCCCCGACCTGGAGTTCCGCCTCTAGACGACCCCGGCCGCCGCGCCCGCCGGAATGTCAGGCTCCGTCCCGCCGACGTCGGTTCCAGTCGTCGCGCCCGCCGGAAGGTCAGCCTCCGTTCCGGCCGACGCGGCCGTCGCGGTCGTCGTTCAGCCTCCGTTCTGGCTGTCGCGGCCGTCGTAGCCGAGGAGGCGCATGGCGGTCTCGGGCTCCATGGCGGCCGCGAGCAGCTGTGCCCGCTCGACGGCGCGGTCCCTGGACTGCTCGGCCCTGAGCCGCCCGGCCTGCTGGCCGCGGATCATGAGGGCCGCGACGCCGGCCCCGGCCAGTAGCAGCACCGCCACGACGATCACCGCCACGATCCCGCCCGTGGACGAGGCGGTCGCCGCGCCGTCCGCGCCCGTCGCCGGGTTCCCCCCGAACAGGACCAGCCCGAGGAGCACGAACACCACGAGCGCCGCGGCGGACGCCAGGGCGATCAAGACGGGCCGTCGCGACCTGCGCGGAGCCGGAGGCGGGACGGGCAGCGGCGGCGACTGGGCGGCCTGGGGCCGTTCGGGGCTCCACGGGATGAACTCCGGCGAGGAGCCACCGTTGGCCGAGGGAGCCACGGCGGCGGTGTGACCGTTGCCGGGCGGCGCGAACCACGGGCCGTCCGCGACGCCCGGCTGCGGTGTGCCGTAGGGGCCGGTCTGCGGGGCGCCGTACGGGCCCTGCTGCGGGACCACCTGGCCGGCGATGACCGGCTGGGGAAGCCTGGCCGGCCTCGGCTGGGGCAGCGCGGAGGTGACGTGGCTGTGCGTGCGGTGCGCGGCGGCGGCCACCTCGTGGTAGGCCTCCAGCTCCTCGTAGAACTCCTCCGAGGTGTAGAGCGAGCCGTCGACCAGCGGGCCGCGTGTGCCCTCGATCACCGCGATCACGTCGTCGCCGTTGAGCGTCTTGTGCTGCTCCAGCGCGTGCGCGACGCACAGCACCTCGCGGCGGTTGTCCTTCAGCAGTTCCTCGGTCTTCTTCAGGATCCTGGCGAGGTTGTACTCGATGCGCTCGGCGAGCATGTCGGGGGTGAGGTGATCGCGGCGCCCGCCGGGCTCCTGGGTGTACCCGATGCCGCCGGTGCCGCCCGGCCGGGGGGCCGCCTTGCCGTCCCTGATGCCGAGCTGCTGGAGCGCGGCCAGCGACGCGACGCCGACGCCCATGCCCCAGTAGGCCTCCATGAGGCCGGTGACCATGGTCGCGCTCTCAAGGTCGCCCGAGACGCCGGAGGAGTTGTCCTCGCCGAAGAACATGCGCTCGCCGGCCAGGGACGCGAGCGACACGATGATGTCCGACTCGTACTCGCTGCGCCAGCGGGTGAACTGGTCCTCGGGCTTGATGCTGGAGACCATGCCGAGGTAGTCGGCGCCCTTCTCGATGGTCGCGATGTCGATCTCCAGGTGCTGGCGGGTGCGGTAGGCGGCCACGGCGTGGCAGGCCTCGTGCACGGCCACGGCGTGGCGCTCGCGCTCGATGTACTCGACGTCCTCGGGCGGCCCGAGCTGCTTCAGCCGCTTGGCGGTCGTGACGTCCGCCCAGGTGATGACCTCGCGCCCGCCGCGGATGGCCGTGATGAGCGACTCGTTCACCAGGTCCTTGATGGTGGCGCCCGTGGCGTACGGAGTGATCGTGGCGAGCTTGTCCATCTGCTCGGGGGTGAGCTCGTGGCGGACCTTGTCGAAGTAGCCCTGGTAGGTACGGACGCGCCCGGCCTTGGACGGGTAGCCCACCTTGTAGATGCGGTCGATGCGGCCCGGCCGCAGCAGCGCCTCGTCGAGCGAGTTGGGCATGTTGGTGGCCATCATGACCATGATCCGGTACTTCGGCGGCGGCTTGGGGCGCATGCCGAGCAGCCGCCGGACGTAGCGGTTGATGAAGCCGCGCGGCTTCTTCAGGCCGGACAGCTCGGTCAGGAGCGCCTGCAACGTGCCCTGGTCGCCGCTCCCGCCCATCATGCCCATCGGGGAGACGACGCGGTCGCGGCCGGGCTCGGACGCCGCGGCGCCGGACCCGGCGAGCGCATGCCTGGTCAGCACGTCCCTGGTGTCGCTCGACAGGTAGGTGAACCCGTGGCAGCCCGCGGTCTGGAACGGCGCGCCCACCGCGAAGCCGCCGCCTCCGGGCGGCCCCTGCTGGGCGAGCGCGCCGCGCCTGCCGAGCGAGTCGGCCTCGTCGAAGAAGACGATCACGCCGCCGTACCGGAGCGCCAGCTTGCGCAACTTCCTGAACAGTGACTTCACCTTCAGGATGCCGATGCCCATGAACATGTTGACGAAGGCGCCGGGGTCCACGAAGACGTACGGCCGCCCGGTCTCGCCCGCGACCGCCTCGGCCATCAGGGTCTTGCCCGTGCCGGGCGGGCCCCACAGGAGCAGGCCGCTCGGCACGTACCCGCCCTTGGCCTCGATCTCGTCGGGCTTCTCCAGGAAGACGATGTTCTCCTTCACCCGCTCGACGACGTGGTCCTGGCCCCACACGTCGGAGAAGCGGGTCTTGATGTCGTCGGGGAAGTAGGTCTCGACGCCGCCCCTGGACATGAACCAGAAGAGCCCGACGAACTGGATGATGACGAAGAAGAACCCGAAGGCGAGCTGCAGCCCGTACGGGAGCACCTGCCAGAGCAGGGCGGGCGCCTGGAAGAGCGCGAGCGCCGGGGAGACGTCGAGGATCTGGCCCAGCACCAGCGCGAGGAGCACAATCCAGAACAGCCACTTCAGCGCCCTGGCGATGCGGTAGCGATTCCAGTCGCTGAACCGGCGCCGCGTCCACCTGTCGAAGCCTCCGAAGATCTTCGTGGTCCAGAACCGGTGGTAGGACGCCGACCGCTCGCTCATCAGGAAGTGGATCTGCCGTACGACCTCCGCGCCCATCAGCGACAGGATGATCGACCCGGCCCGGCTCGCCGTGACGTCTCGCACGGCGTCGCCGAACGGCATGATGCCCTCGAACGAGGCCATGTCATGCCAGACGAGCACGAGCAACGCGAGCGCCAGCACGAGCAGGATCTTGATCCGGTCCCAGAAGGCCATGGTGCGCCTGGTGGTGGAGTCGGGCCCGGAGTCGGGTGCGCGCAGTCCCGTGGGCTGCTCAGGCGCGGGGGCGTGTGTCATCGGGGCTCCTCATCCGGTCACCCAGGAATTCGCTTGACCTTGAAGGACTGCGCGATCCTGTCGAGTTCCTGCGTCCGGCTCTGGTAGCACGTGGCGGAGCAGCGGATGAGGAGGACGGATACGCGACTGCCGTCCGCGGCGAGGTAGGCGGTCTGGTCGAAGGTCTGAACCGGGCCTCCGAGCACCTTGAAGTTGTAGACCAGGTGGACGCCTCGCACGCCGTCCTTGGGTGGGAGCACCTCGTCGCTGAGGAGTTCGAAGTCCTTGAAGGGATACCCGGCGGTCTCCTCCATCTGCTTGCGGAGGTCGTCGCTGACCACGACCGGCAGCATCGCCGCGTTGCGCAGGACGTCCAGGGAGACCGCGTCCCGCTCCGACTCGGTGAGGTTCGACACCATCGCGAAGGCGAAGGGCTCGTCGGAACCTTCCGAGTCGAGCAGGTGGTCGGCCGACGGCCGGCTGAAGCCGTCGTAGGCGACCGTCCAGGAGAGCTGTTTTCGTACCTGGGCCGTGGCGGAGGTCATGTCGCCGAAGACCTTCCGGTCGAGCGCTTTCTGGTCTACCTTCTGCCACGTGGCGGGCACCTTGAAGTAGCTCTGCCCGTCGTTGCCCATGACGTATGTGAAATCGGCACCACCACAACCGGCCACCCCGGCGATCAGCACAGCGGACATCGCCGCCGACCTGATCAGCCGAGACCCCACCCGCGCTCTTTCCACAGGGGCCTTACCTCCGCTTTGCGGGCCAACATGGTTGTTGTGCCCGCTTTCCCGGCGTCCTCCCCTCCGAAGATTTTGGAAATCTTGACCAAATCTTGCCGGAAACCTAGCTCGTCTTGTTACAGAGCCCAGCATCGCGACCGCCGGGAATAGTTGAAACGTCAACTTCTGTTGTGCGGAGCATCCTCGTCCACGAGGCGCGACGCCCGACCGGGAAGGTCGGGCGACGCACGCCACAGCCAGGAAGAAGGGCTCCCATGCCGGCCGTCACCGCTGACACCCTGACTCTCGCAAGGCTCCCGCGACTGCCCGAGGCCACCACGGCCTGGCGTCCGGTGGCCAGGGTCATCACCGCGCGGCACCACCTTGAGGGGGAAGGTTTCGCCGTGCGCCGCCCCTTCCCGGGAGTCGACCTCTCGCTGGCCGACCCCTTCCTCCTGCTCGACCATATGGGCGCGGTGGAGTACGCGCCGGGCGAGGCGATGGGCACGCCCTGGCACCCCCACCGAGGCTTCGAGACGGTGACCTACATCATCGACGGCGCCTTCCAGCACCAGGACACCACGGGCGGCGGCGGCCTGATCTCCGACGGCGACACGCAATGGATGACGGCGGGAAGCGGGTTGCAGCACATCGAGCAGCCGCCTCCGGAGCTGGTCGCCTCGGGCGGCCTCTTCCACGGCGTGCAACTGTGGGTCAACCTGCCCCGCGAGCAGAAGTGGGTGCCCCCGCGCTATCAGGACATCAACAGGAGTGACGTCAAGCTCCTGTCGAGCGCGGACGGCTCGTCGCTGGTCCGGGTGATCGCGGGCTCCCTCGCCGGACACGAAGGGCCGGGCGTCACCTACACGCCGATCACCTACCTGCACGCCACCGTGGCGCCGGGCGCGCGGCTGGACCTGCCATGGCCGGCCGACTTCAACGCGATGGTGTACGTCCTCAACGGGCGGGGCACCGTCGGTGCGGAGAGCACTCCGCTGGACGAGGGGCGGCTCGCCGTCTTCGGGCCGCGCGGCGAGGCGCTGACCCTGCGCGCCGCGGACTCCCAGCCGGTGGCCGGCGCGCGTGGATGGGAGGTCCTCGTCCTCGGCGGCCTGCCGATCAGGGAGCCGATCGCGCGGTACGGCCCGTTCGTGATGAACACCCGGGACGAGATCGTCCAGGCCTTCGAGGATTTCCAGGCGGGACGCATGGGCGTGGTCCCCGCCGAGAGGATCCCCCACCGCTCCAGCCGCGACGAGACCCTCTGATCCCGTGACCCCCGGTGGCGGGTGTGCCGACGCCTCTGCCACCGGGGGCCGGCGCGGTGCTCATGCCCCGTACCGGGCCGGCATGCCCGCGCGCCGGGCCGCCCGCGTGGGTCCGGAAAGCCCATATCCTGACGGGCATGCCTACCGCACTGATCACGGGCGCGACCGCCGGCCTCGGCGCCGCCTTCGCACGCAGGCTGGCCGCCGACGGGTTCTCCCTCGTGCTGGTCGCCCGCGACGAGAAGCGACTCGCCTCGGCGGCCTCCGAGCTGCACCGCCGGTACGGCGTGGCGGCCGAGGCGCTCGCCGCCGACCTCGCCACCGGCGAGGGGGTCACCGCCGTGGAGATGCGGCTGCGCGAGGGGGTCGACCTGCTGGTCAACAACGCGGGCTTCGGCCACTCCGGCGCGGCCCTCGACGTGCCGGTGGCCGACGAGGTGACCATGCTGCGTGTGCACTGCGAGGCGGTGCTGCGGCTGACCATGGCCGCGCTGCCCGCCATCCGGGCGCGGGGTCGCGGCGGAGTGATCAACGTCGCCTCCGTGGGGGCGTTCTTCCCGCATGGCACGTACAGCGCCTCAAAGGCCTGGGTGGTCACCTTCAGCGAGTCGCTCGCCTCGCAGGTCCCGGAGTCGCGCGTCCACGTCATGGCCCTGTGCCCGGGGTTCGTGCGGACCGAGTTCCACGAGCGGGCGGCGATCGACACCTCCGGCATTCCCGCGTTCCTCTGGCTCTCCGCCGATCGCGTGGTGGACGCCGCCATGCGCGACTTCGCCCGCGGCCTGCCCGTGAGCGTGCCGGACCCGAGGTACAAGGTGATCACGGCGATCGCGAGGTACGTGCCGCGTGGCGTGGTCAGCCGGGTCTCCGCGGGCATCGGCCGCTGAACGGCGTGGCCACAGGTGCCCGGCCCCCGGGCGATCACCCGGGGGCCGGAAGCACCCGGACTCACAGGCACTCGACGTTGGGGCCCCTGCAGCGGTTGCGCGCGTCGAAGACGAAGGGGCTCGCCCGCTGCACGAGGCCGTAGTCGAAGCAGTCGTGGTCGGTGAGGACCAGGACCGCGTCCGCCTGGGCCAGCTCTGTCTCGGTGAACCGCACCATGTCCATCTCGGCCGGAAGCAGGGAGCTGTCGACGTACGGATCCACGACTCTCACATCCGCGCCGAGCTTGCACAGGGCCTTGGTCACCTCGATCGCGGGCGACTCGCGGCAGTCTCCCGCGTTCTTCTTGTAGGCGACTCCGAGCACGAGGACCCGGCTGCCGTTGATCGCCTTACGCCTCTGGTTGAGCGCGAGGCTCAGCCGCTGCACGACGTTGTCCGGCATGTGGTCGTTGATATCGTTCGCCAGCTCCACGAACCTGAAGTTGTGCCCCAGACTGCGCTTGACCCTCCATGACAGATAGGACGGGTCGATCGGCAGGCAGTGACCGCCGACGCCGGGCCCGGGGGTGAAGCGCATGTAGCCGAACGGCTTGGTGGAGGCGGCGTCGATCGCTTCCCAGACGTCGATCCTGAGCTGCTGCGCGAAGATGGACAGCTCGTTGACCAGGGCGATGTTGACGTGCCTGAAAGTGTTCTCCAGAAGCTTGCAGAGCTCGGCGACCTGCAGGGAGGAGACGGGGACGACCTCCTGCACTATTCGCCGGTAGAACGCCTGAATCCTGTCCAGGGAAGCCTCGTCGATGCCGGACACGACCTTCGGCGTGTTGTCGAGCCGCCACCGGCCGTTCCCCGGGTCGATCCGCTCCGGGCTGTAACCGAGGAAGAAGTCCTCGGGCGTGCGCAGACCGGAGCCTGTCTCGAGCAGCGGACGCAGGTGCTCCTCGGTGGTGCCCGGATAGGTGGTGGACTCGAGGATCACCGTGGCGCCCCGCCGCACCAGCGGCGCGATGGACTCGCCGGCCGAGCCGATGTGACGCAGGTCAGGAGCGCCGTCGCGGAGAGGCGTGGGCACGGTGATCACGCAGACGTCGAACCCTTCCGCGGCGGTGTAGTCCGTACTGGCGAGATAACGTCCAGACGAATGCGCGGCGGCGAGCACGCGGCCGCTGACGTCCTCGACATAGGACTCGGCGGCGTTCAGCCGCTTGACACGCCACTCGTCCACGTCGATGCCCACGACGTCGAATCCGGTCTCGACCGCCCGCATCGCCAAGGGCAGGCCCACATAACCCTGCCCGACGACGACCAGCTTGTCTCCCATATCAGATACCCCCGACGTTTCGAAAAAGTACAGGAACGACTGTAAAAGGCGGGCCTTCTTATACCGTCGATCCTGCGGCGATCCGGGCGTGTCGTTCGGGCAGGCGCCGCAAGACCGGCAATAGTGACGTGGGTCGCCGATTCAAATGACATTGATAACGGAGAAGGAACGACAGCATGATAAGTACCACTTGCCCGCGTATTCTCGGCAGGAATACCGGTCGTTCCCGGTCGGCGGTGATCGTCTCGGCCGTCGTCATGGCGGTCCCGTCCCTCGCTCCGCCCATCTCGGGCGCCGTGGCGGTCGGCCCGGCCGCCCCGCGCTCTTCGAGCGCCACGGCGGACGCGTCCCGCGGCCCGAGTGCCGCGGTGCGACCTGTCGAGCTCGGCGACGCGATGGACTGCACGGTCATGGCCGGGAGGGCGGTGACCGCCAGGAACAAGGTCACGGTGACCGGGGACCTCAACGTGACCCCGGGAACCTTCGTGAGCGGCTTCCCGCCCGGCCAGGTGCGGGGGTCAATGGATCTGAACAACGCCGAGGCGCAAAGGGAGATGGCCGCCGCGGCCGCCGCCTACAACGACGCCGCGAGCCGGACGCCCACGGCGACCGTGCCCGCGGCCCTCGGCAACGGCTCGACGATGACCTCCGGTGTCTACCGCACACCGGGCGGCAACTTCACCCTGAGCGGGACGCTCCACCTCGACGCCCAGGCGAACCCGGACGCCACCTTCATCTTCCAGGCCACATCACTGGTCGCGGAGAGGGTCAGCAACATCGACCTCGTCAACGGCGCCCAGGCCGACAATGTCATCTGGCAGGTGGGCGACTCGGCGACCCTGGGAAGGTACGCCACTTTCCGGGGGAACCTCATGGCGGCGAACTCGATCGCGGTGACCACGGGCACGGCCATGTACGGCCGCACCATCGCCCTCCACAACATGGTCACGATCGACGGCACCACCAGCGGGCCGGCCACGCGCATCACCGCCCCGGACGACCCGCCGACCACCACGACCTTGACCTCCTCGCCGAACCCATCCCAGCAGGGCGATCCCGTCACCTTCACCGCCACGGTTCACGGGAACGTCGATTCGTTCCTCCCCACCGGTGTGGTGAGCTTCAAGGACGGCGCCACCGTCATCGGCTCGGCGCCACTCAACAGCTCGGCGGTCGCGACGTTCACGACCTCCGCACTCCTTGTCGGCCCACGCCAGATCACCGCCGTGTACGTCAGCGGGGGCACCGCCGTCGACGATCAGTGGGTCCACTTCGCGCCGAGCCAGTCACCCGTACTGGTCCAGCAGGTGCTCAACCGCGGGAGCTAGCGACTCGCGCACACCAGGTGTCTCCCCACCACCTCGCTTGAACGGGCCGAACGCCAGACTCCCCTAAATCACCATATGAAACACGCGAAGTCTATTCGAGCCCCTTAAGTAATGGAGATAAGGCCATGCGAGTGTAAAGTCCACAACACAGCACAACACCAGAAATCTCCTATGATCGAACGTGGGCCCGTAGTCGACATCATTAAAAGGCGCAATTGTTACACATCCGATTAATTGTCAATCTGTGTAACAACCGTTTCTTCGCCATGTACGACAGATAAGACGACTCGGACACCAGCTCCGCCACGATCACAAGGCCGAGCCTCAGCACGGCTCAGGCCGGCCACTGACCAAGCGCCACGTCGTCGAAAAGTTGATTACCATGTCGAAGCCCAAGCGCAGCGCCAGCAGTTCCTCCATCCGTCCACACATCGGCAGGTCGTGCCTCGCCGCCGTCCTCTCCTCCCTGCTCGCGATGGTCGTGGTCGTCACGACCCCATCCGGCGCGAGCGCGGCACAGTCACCGGTGAGCCTCGGCAGCGCCGCGTCCTTCGGGGTCCTGGCCGGCACCGCGGTGACGAATACCAACCTCACCTCGATCACCGGAGACCTCGGAACCAGCCCCGGCACCTCGGTGACGGGCTTCCCTCCCGGCACCGTGAGCGGCGCGACCCACGCGGGTGACGCCACCGCCTCGGCGGCCAAGAGCGATCTGGTCGCCGCCTACAACGACGTCGCCGGACGGACTCCTGTCGTCACCGTCGCCGCCGAACTCGGCGGGACCACCCAGACGCCTGGGGTCTACACCCCCACCGGCGGGAACTTCCAGATAACCGGGACGCTCACGCTCGACGCGCAGAGCAACCCGGATGCCATCTTCATCTTCCGATCCGTCACCCTCACCACCGCGAACGTCAGCAACATCGATCTCATCAACGGCGCCCAAGCGAACAACGTGTTCTGGCAGCTCACCGATTCGGGCACCCTTGGCACGCTTAGCACCTTCCGGGGGAACGTGCTGGCCACGAACTCCGTCACGGTGAGCAGCGGTGCCGCCGTCTTCGGCCGGATCTTCGCCCTCAACGGCACGGCGGCCCTCCAGGGCACCAGCAACCCTCCGAACACCCGCGTCACCGTGCCGAACGACCCTCCGACCACGACCACTCTGACCACGACGGCCAACCCCGCCCAGAGGGGGCAGTCGATCACCTTGACCGCCACGGTCAGCGCGGTTTCCGGCTCGGTCGTGCCGCAAGGTCAGGTGGCCTTCAAGGACGGCGCGACCATCATCGGCTCCGGCACCCAGTCAGGCTCGGGACCGGCCGTGCTCACGGTATCGAGCCTCGCGGCGGGACAGCATCCGATCACCGCCGTCTACCTGGGTGGCGACACTCCCAACGGACAGGCGATCATCCACTTCGCCCCGAGCTCATCGGCCCAGGTGCTCCAGGCCGTCACGACCGCTCTCTGGGACAGTACGGCCACGCCGGCCGTCGCATCCAATACCGACACCCTGCCCGTCGTGCTCGGCGTGAGGTTCAAGGCCACGGTCAGCGGCACGATCACCGGCATCCGGTTCTACAAGGGGTCGCTGAACACCGGCACCCACACCGGCAGCCTGTGGACCAGCGACGGCTCGCTGCTCGCCAACGCGACCTTCACCGGCGAGACCGCGTCCGGCTGGCAGCAGGCGAACTTCGCCACCCCCGTGCCGATCACCGCCGGCACCAGTTACATCGCGTCCTATCTCACGACGAGCGGGCATTTCTCGTACACGCTGCAGTACTTCACCACGCAATACACGAATGACCCGCTGCTGGCACTCGCGGACGGCGCGGAGGGCGGCAACGGAGTCTACAACTACAACTCGACGAACGCCTTCCCATCCAACACCTATCAGTCCAGCAACTACTGGGTCGACGTCGTCTTCGTGCCGTCGAAAAGCCTGTGGGACAACTCGGCCACGCCGGCCGTGCCGTCCGTACCAGACTCCCGTCCCCTCGTGGTCGGCGTGAAATTCAGGGCCACCACGAACGGGACCATCAACGGCATCCGGTTCTACAAGGGGTCGCTGAACACCGGCACCCACACCGGCAGCCTGTGGACCAGCGGCGGCTCGCTGCTCGCCAACGCGACCTTCACCGGCGAGACCGCGTCCGGCTGGCAGCAGGCGAACTTCGCCACCCCCGTGCCGATCACCGCCAACACCACGTACGTGGCCTCTTACCAGACCACATCAGGGTTCTTCTCGGCCACGGTCCCCTACTTCACTTCTCAATACACGAGCGGCTCCCTGTACGCGCTGGCGGACGGCGATGAGGGCGGAAACGGGGTCTATGTCTACACTCCGACGAACACTTTCCCCACCAGCACCTACCAATCCGCGAACTACTGGGTGGACGTCATGTTCACCGCCAGCTAACGGGCGCACCGGGGTGAGCCGGAGGGCGGCTCCGCGATGTAGGCGTAAGGCTTGGGTAAGAGCTTGCCACGTGGTGCGGTCACCTCGTGTGTCGGCAAGGCCGGTCAATGTTCAATGCGATGGTGAGCATGACCGGTCTTGCGACCATTCCATTCAATCGACCGCATATCTCGAAGAACGAGCTCCCTTACCTCGCGGAGGTCCTGCGCCAGGGATTCACCTCCGGCGACGGGCCGTTCACCCGGCGGGCGGCCCAACTTCTGCGGGAGATGACGGGGTCGTGCCAGGTCCTGCTGACCACGTCCTGCACTCACGCGCTGGAGATGTCGGCGATCCTGCTCGACCTGCGACCCGGCGACGAGGTCATCGTCCCGTCGTTCACCTTCGTGTCGGCGGCCAACGCCTACGCCCTGCGCGGGGCGGTGCCGGTGTTCGTCGACTGCAGGCCTGACACCCTCAACATCGACGAGAGGCTGATCGAGGCCGCGATCAGCGAACGGACCCGAGCCATCGTGGTCGTCCACTACGCCGGTGTCGCCTGCGCGATGGAGGCCGTGGACGAGATCGCCGGACGGCACGGCCTCACTGTGATCGAGGACAACGCGCACGGGCTCGGCGGGTCCTACCGGGGCCGGCCTCTCGGGTCGTTCGGCCGCATGGCCACGCAGAGCTTCCACGAGACGAAGAACGTGCAGTGCGGCGAGGGCGGCGCGTTGCTCCTCAACGATGCCGCCCTGGTGGCCCCGGCCGAGATCATCCGGGAGAAGGGCACGGACCGCAGCCGGTTCTTCCGCGGCCAGGTGGACAAGTACCGGTGGATCGACATCGGCTCCAGCTACCTGCCGTCCGACGTGCTCGCCGCGCAACTGACCTCCCAGCTGGAGTACTTCGACGACATCCAGTTCCGCCGCCACACCATCTGGCGCCGGTATCACGAGGAACTGGCGGGCTGGGCGGCGAAGCACGAGGTCGCCCAGCCGGTGGTCCCGGATGGTTGCGCGCATCCGGCCCATCTGTACTACCTGCTCCTCCCTGACCTGCGGAACCGCCAGGCGCTCATCGACCACCTGGCCGGCAGGGGCGTACAGGCGGCGTTCCACTACCAGCCGCTGCACACCGCTCCCGCCGCCCTGCGGTACGGGCGCGTGGCCCCGGGCGGCTGCCCCGTCACCGAGCAGGTCGCCGACCGCCTGGTACGGCTGCCGCTGTTCGCCGATCTCAGCGAGGCCGGGGTGACACGGGTGATCGACGCCGTCCAGACCTACAAGATGCGCTGACGGTGGGGTGTGACGGGCTCGGCACGCGGGCCGTGGCCTCGCCTCTGGAGTCCGCTCGTTTCGGATGCTCGGTCGAGCGCCTCACCGTCCACGCCGAGCACCCCGCCTCGTTCACCATGGTCCGGGAAGCCGTGCTCCTGTCCGCGGCGGACGTCATCGTGCTCCGTTACCCGGCGGACCGGGTCGACTGGTTCGCGAAGCTCGCCCTGCTCGGCCGCACCGCGATATTCGCCGACTCCCTTTCGTACTGGCGTCTGCGGCCGGGGGACGGCCGCCGGCCCGAGTCGGCACAGGGCCTGCGGACGACCACGCTCACCGACGCGGCCGCCGTGGCCACGCTCGTGTCCGAGATCTTCGCCGCTTACGGCAGTCACTACTCGGCCAATCCCCTGTTCGGCGCCACCGAGGCACTCGCCGGGTACCAGGAATGGGCGCTGAGGTCCGCCGCCGAGGGGAGTTGCCTCGCACTCGGGACCGCCGCCGCCCACCTCGGACTCGCGACGCTCGACGAGCAAGGCCCGCGGACGGAGATCCTGCTCGCCGGGGTCGTGCCCGAGGCGCAGGGGCAGGGCCTGTACGCGCACCTGCTGAAGGGAATCGAGGACGGCACGCTGGCCCGCGGCGCCGAAGAGATCCTCATCTCCACCCAGGTGCACAACACCCGGGTGCAGAGGGCGTGGGCGCGATACGGGTTCGAGCCCGTGAGCGCCGTCCTCACCGTTCACCTGGTCAAGAGCAGGCGCATCATCCCCTGAACGCTGTGCTACTTGACTCCGCCCTGCTGCCAGGGGACGTCGGCGGGGGCCGGTGAGCCGGCACGTTCACGCACCACATAGGTGGGCCGGCCCATGCCGTTGCCGTGAATCCGGCCGACGTACTCGCCGAGGACTCCGATGGACAGCAGCTGGGCGGAGGAGAAGATGGCGACCATCGAGGCGATCGTGGTGAATCCGGCCACCGTGGTGTCGCCCGCGAGGAAGCTCCACAGGACGGCGCAGCCGAGGAGCAGGCCAACGACACCGACGAGGAACCCGAGGCAGCTCGCCACCCGGAGGGGCGTGGTGCTGTAACCGAGGAGCATGTTCATCGCATGCCGGACGAGCAGGCGCGGCGTGTAGGCGGTTCGCCCGTGATGGCGCTCGCTCATATGGACCTTGACCGAGCCCACCCGAGTGGTCGCCCAGGACAGAGCCACATCGATGGACGCATGCGGTCCCGACAGCTCCTCGAATCCGTCGCGCAGGCACGTACGGAAGGCACGGAAGGCGCTGATCGCGCGGGCGGCCCGCACTCCCAGCGCGACCGCCATGGCGCCCTTCACCGACCGGGACGCGAGGCTTCGCACGGACCCGTGCTCCTCCTCGTGCGGCACGCCGTACACCAGATCGAGCCGGTCGCCTTCGAGAGTGGCCAGCAGGAGAGGAATCTGCTCCGGCAGGTGCTGCAGGTCGTCGTCCATCGTGACGACGACGTCGAACACCGCCTCCCTGATGCCCGCCACGAGGGCGTTGTGCTGGCCGTAGTTGCGCGAGAGATGGATCGCGCGGACGGCGCCGACCCGGGAGGCGAGCTCGGCCGCGGTCCTCCAGGTGTCGTCCGGGCTTCCGTCGACGACGAGGATCACCTCGTGACGGACGGAGAGCTGACGGAGAACCGGTATGAGCCTGCCCACCAGCGCCGGAAGAGTTCTCGCGGAGCGGTAACACGGTATAACGACCGACACCGACATTGATCCCCCGATCATCTCCCAGATGCCGCCCACAATCCTCTCTCGTGGACCTTCCGCGGTCGCGGGAAGGCATGCCTGGTACCGGCAATCCGGCGCACATTCTTCGGCAAAGGCGGACGTCGTCCGGGAGCTCTGAATCCCGTCGGCCATAGATTCGGGCCGACAGCCGGCCCACCGTGGCCATGTGCTCCCCGGGAAGGATGAGGTCAGCGATGAGAGCGCTCGTTCTGGCCGGCGGCAAGGGGACGAGGCTACGCCCGCTGACCCACACCTCGGCGAAGCAGCTCGTCCCCGTCGCCAACAAACCGGTGCTCTACTACGGGCTGGAAGCGATCCGGGACGCCGGCATCAGCCAGGTGGGCATCATCGTCGGCAGCACCGGCCGTGAGGTTCGCGACGCGGTCGGCGACGGCTCGGCGTTCGGTCTCGACGTCACCTACATCCAGCAGGAGGCCCCCCTCGGGCTCGCCCACTGCGTGCTCATCGCACGGGAGTTCCTCGCCGACGAGCCCTTCGTGATGTACCTGGGCGACAACTTCCTGGTCGGCGGCATCACCGATCTGGTCGACGCCTTCCGCGAGGGAGACTACGACGCCCAGATCCTGCTCACCAAGGTCACGGAACCGCAGTTCTACGGGGTCGCCGAGCTCGGACCGGGAGGCGAGATCCTCGCGCTCGCGGAGAAGCCGGACGATCCACGCAGTGACCTCGCGATCGTCGGCGTCTACACCTTCTCCCCCCGGATCCACGAGGCGGTCCGGGCGATCTCGCCGTCCGCGCGCGGCGAGCTGGAGATCACCGACGCGATCACGTGGCTCGTCGACAACGGCTTCCGGGTTCATTCGCACCTCGTCAGCGGCTACTGGAAGGACACCGGCCGCCTGCAGGACATGCTGGAATGCAACCGCATCGTCCTGGAGGCCCTAGAGCCGCGGACGCACGGAACAGTGGACGCACTGTCGGACATCACGGGGCGCGTCGTCATCGAGGCGGGAGCCTCGGTACGGGACTCGGTGATCCGCGGCCCCGCGCTCATCGGCGCCCACGCCCGGATCAGCGGCTCGTACGTCGGCCCGTACACCTCGATCGGGGACAGGTGCGTGGTGGAGGACGCGGAGGTGGAGTACGCCATCGTTCTGCAGGACTCCACCATCAGGGGGGTCTCACGGCTGACGTACTCCCTGATCGGCCGCAACGTCGAGGTCACCAGGTCCGAAGGCGTGCCCAACACGCTCCAGCTCATGGTCGGCGACCACAGCAGGGTGCAGGTGCGGGGATGAGGATCCTGGTCACCGGCGGGGCCGGGTTCATCGGCTCCCACTATGTGCGGTCGCTGCTGTCCGGCGCCTACCCCGCCTGGGACGGCGCCCACGTGACGGTGCTGGACAAACTCACCTACGCCGGCAACGAGGCGAATCTCCAGCCCGTCGCCGGACACCGGCGCTACGTCTTCAGCAAGGGGGACATCGCCGACGCCCGGCTGCTCCGCGAGGTCGTGCCCGGCCATGACGCGATCGTGAACTTCGCGGCGGAGACACACGTCGACCGGTCGATAACCGGCGCCGCGGACTTCGTGGTGACCAACGTGCAGGGCACCCAGCGGCTCCTGCAGGCGGCTCTGGAGGCCGGCGTGCCCACCGTCGTCCACGTCTCCACCGACGAGGTGTACGGGTCCGTCGCCGTGGGGTCCCGGAGCGAGTCGGCGCCCCTGCTCCCCAACTCGCCCTACTCGGCCGCGAAGGCCGGAGCCGACCTGCTGTGCCGCGCCTACCACCAGACCTACGGACTCGATGTACGGGTCACGCGCTGCACCAACAACTACGGCCCCTACCAGCACCCGGAGAAGATGATCCCGCTGTTCGTCACCAACCTGGTCGACGGGCTGCGGGTCCCCCTGTACGGAGACGGCGAGAACGTGCGCGATTGGCTCCACGTCGACGACCACTGCCAAGGCATCCAGCTCGTGCTGGAAAAAGGCCTGCCCGGCGAGATCTACAACATCGGCGGCGGGGTGGAGCTCACCAACCGGGCGCTCGCCGGACGGCTGCTCGCCGCGTTCGGCGTTGGCCAGGAGCGGATCGCCCGCGTGCCGGACAGGCTCGGCCACGACCGGCGCTACTCCGTGGACAGCACCAAGATCCGGGCGATGGGGTTCGAACCCCGGGTCGACTTCGAGCGGGGACTGGCGGAGGTCGTGGCCTGGTACCGCGACCGTCCGGACTGGTGGCGCCCGCTGAAGACAACCGGTCACTGATCGCTTGGAGGGAACATGGATGCCACGGAGATCCGCCGCACGTTCGAACTCGAGGACCGGCACTGGTGGTTCCGCGAGCGCCGTGCCATCCTCGCCCGTGAGCTTCGCCGCCTCGGCAGGCCGGGCCGGGCGCTGGACATCGGTGCGGCCGGGGGTGGCAACACCCGCGTTCTCATCGAGCACGGGTGGGACGCGCTGGTCGCGGACTTCTCGGAGACCGCCGTGCAACTCGCGCGCACGCGCGGCCTGCCGGCGATCCACGCCGACGCGAGGCACCTGCCTCTGCCCGACGGGCACTTCGACCTCATCCTGGCGTTCGACGTGCTGGAGCACATCGAGGAGGACGACAGGGCCGTCCGCGAGCTCGTGCGCGTGCTCCGGCCGGGAGGCACCGTGCTGGTCACGGTGCCCTGCGACATGGCGCTCTGGTCGGCGCACGACGTCGCGTCCGGCCACTTCCGCCGCTACACCCGGGACGGGCTGCGCGCGCTGATGACCGGGGAACGCCTGGTCCTGGAGCGCATGTGGAGCTGGAACGTCCTGCTGAGGCCGATCGTCGCCCGCCGCAGGAAGCACATCTCCGGGTCCGACGTCATGAAGACGCCGCCTCTCGTCAACATGGCCCTCTCCGCCGTGGTCGTCGCCGAACGCTATCTGCCGGTCAGGTCGCTGCCGGGAGTCTCGCTGATCGCGAGAGCGCATCGCCCGTGCGACTCAGGAGTCTCTGGCCTCATGGCCTCCGACGCGGGAGAGTGGAATGCCGGCTGAGGTGACGGTCGCCGACATCGGCATGGTGCGGCCGTCCACCCTGGTCGACACCTCGGGCCGGAGATACGTG
Organism: Sphaerisporangium sp. NPDC049002; assembly: GCF_040649355.1. Lineage (NCBI taxonomy): Bacteria > Bacillati > Actinomycetota > Actinomycetes > Streptosporangiales > Streptosporangiaceae > Sphaerisporangium > Sphaerisporangium sp. NPDC049002. Next base: position 41,380 of record NZ_JBEZFH010000028.1, read on the forward strand.
GATTTCCGCCGTACTCTGCGCCCGCGCTGGGGCGTGGTGTGGGGAACCCTTCTCGCGGGGCACCTGGGACTCGCGCTGTCCGCGGTCGCGGTCGCATGGCTCGGGAGCACCGCCGCCGGCAGGCTGCCCACCGCGATCGCGCCGGCCGTCGCCGGCGGCCTCGCGATCGGCTTCTGCCTGCACTACCTGACGACCTACCTCCACGAGGGCGCCCACTACAACCTCGCGCCTGCCCGCCGGGCCAGCGATGTGCTGACGAACATCTTCGTCGGGAGCCTCGTCGGAATGGACGTCAAGGCCTACCGGAAAGTGCATTTCGATCACCATCGCTATCTCGGGACGACGCGGGACCCCGAGCGCAGCTACTTCCTTCCGCTCGATTCGCGGTTCCTCCTCGAAGGGGTCACCGGCGTCCGCCTGGTCCGCGCCCTGAAGGAGTACCGCGAGCTGATGAGGAGCAAGTCACCGACCGCGGAGACCGGCAGGACCGCGTCCTTCGGCCCGGTGTTCCTGGCCGCCTGCCTGGTCAACGGCTCGATCGTGGGCTGCGCCCTGTGGCGGGGGGCGTTCGCGCTGGCCGTCTCCTGGGTGCTCGGCCAGCTCGTGTTCCTGCCGCTGATCAACACGGTGCGCCAGGTGCTCGAACATCGCAGCGAGTTCGCCGATGACAGCACCGACTACCGGCGCGTCGCCCACGGGCCGGTGAACCGGCTCTTCGGCGGCGGCCCGTTCGCGACGGTCTTCGGTTCGGCGGGATTCAACCGCCACCTGCTGCACCACTGGGACCCGAGCGTGTCCTTCACCCGGCTCGGAGAAGTGGAGAGATTCCTGATGGGCACCGAGATCGCCCCTCTGCTGCGGCAGCGCCAGACCACCTACTACCGCGCCTGGCGCCAACTGGACCGGATATGAGCGAGTCCACCGCGCCGCGGCCGGTGGCGGGCCGGTACAGCGGGAATCCGGCGCCCACGTGCCCGGCGTGTGACGGTGAAACGGCACGCCGGTGGGCGCGGGCGCGCGACGTCGAGTACCGCACCACCGACGAGGAGTTCGACTACTACCGCTGCGACTCGTGCGGCGTCGTGTTCATCGACCCCATGCCGGTCGACCGGCTCGGCCAGATCTATCCCCCCAACTACTACGCCTACAGCGCCGAGGAGCGGTCGTTCGTCCACCGGATCAAGGACTCCCTGGACGCCCTGCGCTTCCGCCGCATCCTGTTCGGGCTGTCCGGCACACGCCTGAGCGTTCTGGACGTGGGCGGCGGGGACGGCCGGCAGCTCGACGTGGTGCGCGGGCTCGACTCCCGCGTCACGTTCACACAGGTCGTCGACCTCGACCCGGAAGCCCGTACCCGGGCCGTCTCGCGGGGGCACCACTACTTCTGCGGCCGTGTCGAGGACTACGCCACAGACGACCGCTTCGACCTCATCCTTCTCATCAACCTGATCGAGCACGTCAGCGAGCCTGGCCAGGTGCTGCGCACGCTGCGCCGCCATCTCACCCCTCAGGGCACGGTTCTGATCAAGACGCCGAACACCGACAGCTGGGACGCGCGGCTGTTCCGGCACCGCGACTGGGGTGGCTACCACTGCCCGAGGCACTGGGTCCTGTTCGACCGGCGGAACTTCACGAAGCTGGCCGAGGCGAGCGGGTTCGTCGTGCGCCGGTTCTCCTACACGCAGGGGGCGCCGTTCTGGGCCACCAGCGTACTGGCCGCGCTGGCGCGCAGGGGGTGGGTGACGATTTCGGCCGAGCGGCCGGTGACGCGGCACCCGCTGTTCCCCCTGCTCGCCTCCGCGTTCGCGGGCCTGGACCTGGTGAGGATGAGGATGAGCGGACGCCCCTCCCAGATGTTCCTCGAACTGGTGCCGGTCGAGTACGGCAGCCGCCCGTAGGTAACGCGGCAGGACCCTTGCCCGGCCCCTTCTCCCCGTCTTCCGCCCCCCACCTGACGTCCCCTCCCCCTCCCCGATCTCAGGGAGGGGGGAACCCAGGGCTAACTGCTGGGATCGAACAGCACGTCGACCCAGTAGTTGGTGGCCTGGTAGGTGTTCGACGGGAACGCGTTCGTCCCGCTGTAGTTGTACACGCCGTTGCCGCCGGACGCGCCGTCGGCCGGCGCGAGGAGCGGGTTGTTCGTGTACTGGGCAGTGAAGTACTGAAGTGTGTACGAGAAGTGCCCGGTCGTCGTGTTGTACGAGGCGACGTAGGTGGTGCCCGCGGTCACCGGGACGGGAGTGTCGAAGAACACCTGCTGCCAGCCGGAGGCGGTCTCGTTGCTGAAGGTCGCGCTGGCGAGCAACTGGCCGTCGGTGGTCCACAAGCTACCGATATGGGTGCCGACGTTGAGCGAGCCCTTGTAGAACCGGATTCCCCTGATCGTCCCGCTGGTGGTCGCCTGGAACTTCACTCCCAGCACGACCGGACTGGGATCGGGCGAGTCGACGGCGGGAACCGTCGTGTTGTCCCAGAGGGTGTTGGACGGCGCGAACACCACGTCGACCCAGTAGTTGGTGGCCTGGTAGGTGTTCGACGGGAAGGTGTTCGTCGAGTTGTAGTTGTACACCCCGTTACCCCCCTGCGCGCCGTTCGCCAGTGCCAGGAGCGGCGGATTGCTGTACTGGGTGTTGAAGTACTGCAACGTATACGGGAAATGTCCTGACATCGTATAAGTGGACGCGATGTAGGTGGTGCCGGCTGTGACAGAGATGGGCGTCGAGAAGTTCACCTGCTGCCAGCCCGACGCGGTCTCGTTGGTGAAGGTCGCGCTGGCGAGCAACTGGCCGTCGGTGGTCCACAGGCTGCCGACATGGGTGCCGGTGTTCTGCGTGCCCTTGTAGAAGCGGATTCCCCTGATCTCTCCGGTGGTGTTCGCCTGGAACTTCACACCGAGCGTGACGGGGGTGGAATCCGGGGCGGCGCCGACGGCCGGAACCGCCGTGTTGTCCCACAGACTGTCGGAGGGCGTGTAGACCACGTCGACCCAGTAGTTGGTGGCCTGGTACGTGCTCGTGGGGAAGACGCTGGTCGCTCCGTACTGGTAGACGCCGTTACCCCCGTCGACACCGTTGGCGAGCGCCGTGAGCGCCCCGTTCACCACTCCTGTCTGGAAATACGCGAGGTCGTAGGAGTACCTGCCGTTCGGCGCGAAGTAGGAGGCCACGTAGGTGGTGTTGATGCTCACCGGGACGGGCACCGAGAAGTTCACCTGCTGCCAGCCGGACGCGGTCTCGTTGGTGAACGTCGCGGTCGCCAGCAGCTGTCCCGTGGAGGTCCAGAGCTCGCCCGTGTGCGTGCCGTTGTTCGTCGTGCCCTTGTAGAACCGGATGCCGGTGATGAACCCCGCGGTCGTGACGCGGAACTTGACGCCGAGTTCGACGGACTTGGTGTCGGTCGCCGAGACGATGGTGGGCACGGCGGTCGGCGGCCAGATCGTGCACGGGCACTGCACGGTGACATTGACGGTGATCGAGGTCGGGACCACCTGGAGGTTGCCGATGTCGTCGACCGCGCGGACCATGATGGTGACCGGTCCGGAGATGTCGGGTGGGGCCCAGTTGTACTGCCAGTTGGTGAGCCCGGTGGCCTGGAACCACCGGGTCCCGCCGTCGAAGGAGATCTCGATTCCCGCCACGACCCCGCCCCCCGTGTCGGCGGCCGTTCCCTGGACGGTGACGGTCGTGCCGCTTATCAAGGAGGCACCGGTCGACGGAGAAGTGATCGCCGATGTCGGAGGAGCGGTGTCCGTCGACTGGGTGGCCAGGACCAGACCCGGTTGCAGGGTCACCGGCTGGCAGTTGCACATGTCGGCGAAGAGGTTGACCGTCGCCTGCTGCATAGCGACGCTGGTGGGAGAGCCCGGATAGGTGTGGTTGGCGTCCAGCCCCCACGCCCACTGGATGCTTCCGGCTCCGAAGACCAGAGAGCCGCTCGCGGTCTTGTAGAGCTTGAGGCTGTGCGTGGCGACCCCGGCGCCGAACGTGCTGCCGAAGTCCAGCAGATACTGCGTCGGCTTCGCCAGGGTCGTGCTGGAAAGCTTCACGGGCCCCGGCTGCATGAATCCGTTGTCCGGGGCCTCGTCCCACTCGAAGCCGAGCGTCCCCGCCGGGAGGGTCGCCACCTGGCCCGGCTGGAGCTGCGCGACGGAGGTGTTCCGCCACAGCCGCATCTGGGCGAAGGTGGCGGGCACGGTCATCGAGTCGTTCACGACGCCGTTCACCATGAACAACGTCCCCGTCACGGCGTTCTCCGGTCTTCCGCCGTTGGACGGCGGGGAGAAACGCGGATCGCGCCACGTCCCGGTCCACTGAGGGCTCGGGTCGATCTTGGCGTTGGCGTGTGTCTCCTTGTAGCAGACCATCGTGCGGAACGCGGTCGAGGTGCCGTCGATGCTGGGCTCCCACCTGGTCTTCCAGAACATCTCGTTCCCCGAGAAGAAGGCGATATTGACCCCGCTATCTCGGGCGTTCTCGATGTTTGTTCTCATGTCGTCGGACCAGTACTCGTCGTGTCCGACGGACATGACGACCTTGTGCTGGAGCAGGAGAGGTGCTCGTGCGGCGGTGTCGACACTCGAGAAGTAGCTGACGTCGTAGGCGTTGGCCTCCAGCCACCTGACCATGGGGTATTCGATGGTGAAGAACCAGGTGTTGTTCTCGCCCAGGCAACAGGGGCAGCAGTTCGTCGTGAACGGGCGGTTGTAGCTGACCTTGTAGGCTCGGCCGATCGGCGCGTTCCCGTAGTACAGGCTGTTCCCGCCGTACGCGTTGTACGCCTGCCAGGAGGCGTCGGAGGTCTTGAACAGCAGGTCCGATTTCCGGACGTCGTCCCGGAGCACGAAGATCACATGGCTGGCGCCGGCCGTCCCGTCCTCCCTGACCAGCTTGCCGATGTAGACGCCGGAGACGGCGGTGTTCGGCACCGCCCAGGACGCGGACACCGCCCAGTTGCCACAGTCGACCAGGGCGGTCGCCGGGTCGGTCAGGCACGCGGGCTGGGTCTGCGGGAGCGGCACCGAGGGCTGGATGGTCGCGATCAGGCGAGCGCCCATGCCTCCGTAGTAGCCGATGCGATAGATGTCCATGCGGTAGGCGGTCGCATCGGTGTCGACCTTGAACTGCACGGTCTCACCGATGTTGACGCTCATCTGCGTGGCATAGCCCTGGATGTTGCTGTCACCGGCGCCGGGGACGTCCCACTCGGAGGCGGGGTTGCCCGGGAGGCTGTTCTCTATGCAGATGACGGAGGTCGGCGGGCAGGCGGCCGCGCGCCCGCCGCGCGCGCTTCCCTGCTTCTCCGCCCTCCGGAAGCCGACCCCCCTTCCCCGCCCGTACGCCTTCTGGAAGTCGGTCGCCGCCTTCTCCAGATTCCGCGTTCTCCGCAGGCCGCGCGCCACGTCCTCGGGCCCCTGCGCCTTCGGGGATCGCGCCCGCTTGGCAGCCCCGTGCCCCCTGCGGGAGCCCGTGGGCTTCTTGGCCCGGTGCGCCTTCCCTGAGCCGCCCGCCTTCTTCCCTGCGGCCGGGATGAGCTCCGGCCGGACGTTGGCGACCCGGCCCGCGTTCGCGAGCGACTTCGTCGCCCGGCCGGTTCCGAGAGGTCCGATGGCGGCCACGAGCGCCCCACAGACGAGCAGAGCGACCCAGAGCGTCCATGTCCGTTCTCGGCCCGCCCGGTTGTACGGCCCGGTCGCGCGTGGGCCTGGCGAGGAAGGACGAAGAGGCCGAGTCGGGGTCATGGCGCAAGCGTGACAACCGCAGCATCACCCGAATCACGTGGACGCTCCGCCACAACACTATTCTTACCAGCCTTTGTCCAGGTCGAGAGGTCGCGCGTTACCCGCCAAAAGGGGCGGACGCCGCCGGGGCGCGGCCTCCTGCCGGTCACGGCGGCACGCCCGGAGACACGGCCACCACGTGAACGCAACTATGCGGTCACGTTCCGTAGCATGGGCTGGTAATCCAAGATCCGGCCGCGCGTGGCCCCTTTTCCTTTCTCTCTGGATTGGCAGTCTGATGACGCTTTCGAAACATGTGCACGGCGACACGGGTGTCGGGATTCCCTGGTACCACGCGCTGCGCTGCCCCCGCTGCCACGGTGCGCTTCGCAACGGGAGCGAGCTGCGCTGTGACGCGTGCCGGGTCGCGTACCCCATCGACCGCGGCATCCCCCGGTTCGTTCCTCCGGACAACTACGCCGAAGGATTCGGATACCAGTGGAACCGGCATCGTCTGACGCAACTCGATTCCCATTCCGGCATGCCGATCTCCCGCGAACGGCTGCTGGGCGCGAGCGGCTGGACCGCCGGCGAGCTGCGCGGAAAGTCGGTGCTCGAATGCGGTAGCGGCGCCGGGCGTTTCACCGAGGTGCTGTGCGAGGCGGGTGCCCTCGTGACGTCGTTCGACATTTCGAGCGCCGTCCACGCGAACGCCGCCTCGAACGGCCGTTTCCCCGACCTTCGGCTCGTCCAGGCCGGCATCTACGAGATGCCCTTCCCGGAGGAGTCGTTCGATTTCCTGTTCTGCTTCGGGGTCATCCAGCACACGCCCGACGTGGAACGCACGTTCAAGACGCTTTTCCGCTATCTGCGGCCGGGGGGCCGGTTCTGCATCGACGTGTACGCCGCGCTGATCGCCTATCCGCACCCGAGACAACTGCTGCGGCCGTTCACCAGGAGCATGCCTCCGGCCAAGCTCTACGGGATGGTCGAGCGCGCCGTGCCATGGCTGCTGCCGATCTCCCAGGCCCTCGGCGCCGTCCCGAAGGCCGGACCGTGCCTGGCACGCCTCGTCCCGGTGGCGACCCATCGCCATCTGGGCCTGAAGGACGCCCGGACGATACGCGACTGGTCGGTGCTGGACACCTTCGACTGGCTCGCGCCGCGATACGAGAGACCGCAGACCCGCCGGCGCCTCGCACGGTGGACCAAGGACCTGGCCCTGCACGAGGTGTCGATCCAGCGGCGCCGCGGGCTTCACGTGATCCGCGGTGTCAAGTAGATGTGCGGGATAGCGGGGATGGCGTCGACGTCACGCCCCGACCCCGACCTCGTCCGGCGCATGTGCGACGTGATCGTTCACCGGGGCCCCGACGGCTCCGGCTTCCACGACGACGAGCACGCGTCGCTCGGCATGCGACGGCTCGCGGTCATCGATGTGGCGAACGGCGACCAGCCCGTCTACAGCGAGGGCGGCGATGTCGTCGCGGTCTACAACGGCGAGATCTACAACTTCGCGGAGCTGCGGAAGGAGCTCGCCCAGCAGGGACATCGCCTGCGCGGAACCGGGGACTCCGAGTGCCTCGTCCATCTGTACGAGGAGCACGGCGCCGACATGGTGCACCGGCTCCGGGGCATGTTCGCCTTCGCCATCTGGGACCGCGCCCGGCAGCGCCTGACCCTGGCCCGGGACCGCGTCGGGAAGAAGCCGCTTTACTGGCGATCCGACCAGTCCTCGATCTGGTTCGGATCCGAACTGAAGTCCCTCGCGCAGGACCCCACGATGCGCCGCGAGGTGGATCCGGTCGCTCTGGATCACTACCTGACCTACCAGTACGTCCCCGCGCCCTGGTCGATCTATCAGGGCGTGCACAAGCTCCCACCGGCGCACCTGCTCATCTGGGAGCAGGGCCGGGTGACGACGCGCCGCTACTGGCGGCTCGACCGCGCGACTGAGCCGGTGGTGGACGAGCGGGAGGCGGAGGAGCGGCTGCGTGAGCTGCTCTTGGAGGCCACCCGTGCGATCCTGCGCCGCTCAGCCTCGGCGGCGTCCACGCCACGGGCCCGGCTCGCCCGCAGGTGCATGACCCGCGCCTCGTCGCCGGGACCGAGGAG
>NZ_JBEZFH010000029.1:0-47773 GCF_040649355.1 Sphaerisporangium sp. NPDC049002
CTTACCGACGGGGGCGGACGCGCGGGCGCCGCCCCGCCGGACGGGGACGCCGGGGCCTCCGGCCTCCCCGATGCGGAACCGATCACCCCTTGATCTCCGTCCACGCCCGGGTCCACTCCGAGTAGTCCTTGCACGTCACGTCCGTGCGGCCGTCCAGGCACTGGGCGATCGGGGTGGTCCAGAAGTGCACCTTGGAGAAGTAGGACTCGTCGGTGGCGTGGTAGGTGTCGCAGAAGCCCTTGTCGGCTGTCCGCGCGCACGCCTCGGAGTTCGAGGGCGCCTCACCGAACCACTCGGCCACCTGGGCGTTGGCCGTGGGCGAGATGATCCAGTCGAGCCACTTGTAGGCGCAGTTGGGGTGCTTGGCCTCGGCGGCGACCATCCAGGTGTCCGACCAGCCGGTGGAGCCCTCCTTGGGCAGCGTCGCCTTGACGGGCGCCTTGTCGGCTTCGACCAGGTTGGCGATGACCTGCCATGTCGTGCCCGCCACGGTGTCGCCGCTCTTGAACGACTGCACCGCCTTGGTGTAGTCCGACCAGTATTCGCCGATGTTCTGCTTCTGCTGCTTCAGCAGGTCGACCGCCGCCTGGAACTGCTTGTCGTCCAGGGCGTAGGGGTCCTTGATGCCGAGATCGGGCTTGGTGGCCATCAGGTACAGCGCGGCGTCGGCGATGTAGATGGGGGAGTCGTAGGCCGTCAGCTTGCCCTTGTACGGCGAGGCCGGGTCGAAGACCACGCCCCAGGAGTCCGGAGCCGGGGTGACCTTGTCGGTGCGCCACATGAGCAGGTTGGCGCCCCGGCCGTGCGGCACACCGTAGGCCACCCCGTTGACCGAGTTCCAGGGCTTGAGCTTCAGCCCCTCGAACACGTTCTTGTAGTTGGGGACCAGGTCGGTGTTGACCGGGGCGACGGTGCCGGAGGCGATCAGGCGCAGCGACGCGTCGCCCGAGGCGGACACGGCGTCGTACTCGCCGGTCTTCATCAGGTTCACCATCTCGTCGGAGGTGCCCGCGGTCTTGGTGTTGACCTTGCACCCGCTGGCCTGCTCGAAGGGATGGACCCAGTCGACCTTCGGGTCGTTGGAGCCGTCCTCGGCGTAGCCGGCCCAGGCGACCAGGTTGACCTGGCCCTCGCCGGCGCCGAGGCTCTTCGGCGCCTCCAGCTTGGGAGGGGTGAACCCGCTCTGGCCGGGGGCGGCCGAGCCGCCGCCGGCGGAAGTGCCGGTCGAGCCGCCACCGCAGGCGGCGGCGGCCAGCGCGAGCGCGGCGGTGGCGATCACGAGTCGAGTGGGCCGCATGATGGTTCTCCTTGAGAGATGGAGCGCGGTGCTGTACGGGATGAGGGGTGGCCCGCCGTCAGGAGGCGATGGCGAACTCGTGGCGGCGGTTCCAGACGAGCCGGGCACGGCTGCCGCGCAGGCCCGTCACCTCCATGGACGAGACCTCCAGGTTCTGCTGCAGGACGATCAGCCGCCCGCCCGCGTCAAGGTCGACGACGAACCGGGTCGCCGCCCCGGCGTACACCACCTCGGCAATGGTGCCGGTCGCGCTGTGGTCGTCCGCGCCGACGGGGGCGTCCACGTCGAGCACGAGGCGGAGCTTCTCCGGCCGCACGCTGAACGTGCCGTCCCTGCCGAGCACGGCCTTGGCCGCCTCGCCCGAGATCAGGTTGGAGGTGCCGACGAACCCGGCCACGAACGGCGTCGAGGGCCGCTCGTAGACCTCGGCGGGGGTGCCGACCTGCTCGATGCGTCCCCGGTCGAACACCGCGATCCGGTCGCTCATGGTCAGGGCCTCCTCCTGGTCGTGGGTGACGAACAGGAACGTGATGCCGACCTCGCGCTGGATCTCCTTCAGCTCGACCTGCATCTGTTCGCGGAGCTTGAGGTCGAGGGCCCCGAGCGGCTCGTCGAGCAACAGGACACGGGGCCGGTTGACCAGGGCCCTCGCGAGGGCGACGCGCTGGCGCTGCCCACCGGACAGCTGGGCCGGCCGCCGCCTGTCGAACCCCTCCAGCCGGACGGAGCGCAGGGCCGCCACCGCCCGCTCGCGCCGCTCGGCCCTGCCGACCTTCTTGACCCGCAGGCCGTACTCCACGTTGTCCAGCACGCTCATGTGCGGGAAGAGCGCGTAGTCCTGGAACACCGTGTTGACGTCCCGCTCGAAGGGGGCGAGGCGGGTGACGTCGTGGCCGCCGAGCTCGACCGCGCCGGCGGTGGGGGTCTCGAAGCCCGCGATCATGCGGAGCACGGTGGTCTTGCCGGACCCGGACGGGCCCAGCATCGCGAAGAACTCGCCGTCGGCGACCTCAAGGTCGACCCCGGCGACGGCCTCCACCGGCCCGAAGCTCTTGCTCAGGCCGCGCAACCGTACCGCCACGTTGTGATCTGGCATGAAGGAAAACCTATGGGGTTAAATGTTTCGCGGTGATGCACGATCCGGTATCACTGTGGTTAAGGCGGCAGAGGGGCGGACACGGGCATGAACACCGCTCACGTGGCCGTCTTCTCCCCGCTCGACAGCACCGCCCGGGTGGACGCCGTCGTGCGCCGCCTCGCCGACGCGATCGCCCTCGGGCTGCTGGCCGACGGCGAGCAACTCCCGAGCGAGGCCGAGCTCGCCGGACGGCTCGGGGTGTCCACCGTGACCCTGCGCGAGGCGCTCATGGCCCTGCGGCAGCGCGATCTGGTCGAGACCCGCCGGGGCCGCGGCGGCGGCAGCTTCGTCCGCGTCCCGCCCGACCCGTCCGGCGCCGAGTTCGAGGTACGGCTGCGCGCGTACTCCGTGGGGGAGCTGCGCGACCTCGGCGACCACTACGCCGCCATCGCGGGCGCCGCGGCACGGCTCGCGGCGCAGCGGTCGCTGCCGGAGGACCTCGCGCCCCTGTGGCGGTCCGTCGAGGAGATGGCCACCGCGTCCGACGCCCGGCTCAGACGGGTCGAGGGGCGCTTCCACATCGAGGTGGCGGCGGCATCGCAGTCGGCGCGGCTCACCCAGGAGGAGATCCGGTTACAGGCTGACATCGGACCCTTGCTCTGGCTTCCCCGGGCGGGCGCGACCAGGCACGATGAGGTGATGGCAGAGCACCGCGCCATCGCCGCGGCCGTCCAGCGGGGCGACGCGGGCGAGGCCCGCGACCTGGCCGAGCGGCACGTGCTCGACGCCGTCGAGCACCTCATCGAGCTCCGGCTCCTCGAAACGTGACGGGATCATGGCGACGACGGTTGAGGACGAGGCCGGCGCGGCCGTCGCCCGGGCGTGCCTGACCGTCAGCGACACCGCCGAGCGGGTGTTCCACTCCCTGCGCGAGGTCCGCGCCGCCGCCGCCGAGCGGATTCTGGTTGTACGGCGCGGCGGGCGCGCGCCGGTGACCGCCGACCTCGCGGCGCTGCGCCCGCTGCTGTTCGGGCACCTCGGCGCGCTGATCGCCGGCATCGGCTTCATCGCCGCCCCCGGCCTGCTCGCCGACGCGCCGTGGTACCTCGAATGGTGGCAGGACAACCCCGGCGGCGCCCCCATGCAGCTCCTACGCGACCTGGACCCCGCGAGCAGCGCCTTCTACGACTACACCCACTGGGACTGGTTCGCCGGTCCGCACGCGGGGGCCGAGCGCACCGTCTGCGGCCCCTACGTCGACTACCTGTGCACCGACGAGTACAGCCTCACGCTGTCGGTCCCCGTGCTGGTCGAGGGCGCCTTCGTCGGCGTGGCGGCGGCGGACGTGTTCGTGCGGGCCTTCGAGGGGGCCGTGACCCCCGCGCTGAGACGGATCCCGGCGCCGGCCCTGCTGGTGAACGCCTCGGGACGCGTCGTCGCCTCCACGACGGCCAAGTGGCTGGCGGGTTCGGTCTACAGGGGAGCGACGGGTTTCACGGCATACCCCTGCGGTGACCTGCCCCTGCGCCTGGTTGCGGCAGAATTGCCCTATGCCTCTTGACCAGAAGATCGCGGACCGCCTGAAGCGCACCCCGGACGGGCTGGTGCCCGCGGTCGTCCAGCAGCACGACACCGGCGAGGTGCTGATGCTGGCCTGGATGGACGACGAGGCGCTGCACCGCACGCTGACCACCGGCCGTGCCACCTACTGGTCGCGCAGCCGGGGCTCCTACTGGGTGAAGGGCGAGACCTCCGGTCACGTCCAGTGGGTCAGGCACGTCGCCCTCGACTGCGACGGCGACACGATCCTGCTCAAGGTCGACCAGGTCGGGGCGGCCTGCCACACCGGCGACCGCACCTGCTTCGACGCCGGCGTGCTGGAGGTGTCCGCATGACCCCGGCCGCGCGTGCGGGCGTCCCGGCGGCCCTCGCAGCGCCGGAGGCGGCGCGATGACGGTCACCGCTCCGGTCCGTACGAGCCCCGCGCGGCGCGCCCTGATGGCGTGGGTGGCCGCCGGCGCGGCCGGAGCGGTGTCGGCCCTGGTCGCCGCCGGGCGCACCTGGGCGAGCGTGACCTTCTCCGGCGATCCGGGCGGCGTCCACGCGGAGCCCGTGGCGCTGGCCGGAGGCGACGTGGCGCCCGTGCTGAGCCCGCTGGCCCTGGCCTCGCTGGCCGCGGTGGTCGCCGTGCTCGCGGCCCGGGGGCCGTGGCGCAGGCTGATCGGCGCGCTGATCGCCCTGTTCGGCGCCTCGATCGTCGTGGCCTCGTGGCAGGGTGTCCGGTCCTCGCACCTCGTCTCCATCGCGTGGGAGCGCACGACGCTCTCCGGACTCTCCGGCGCGGACCAGGTGGTCGTGTCGGCCGCCTGGGCCTGGCCGGGCGTCGCCACGGCGGGCGGTCTCGTCCTGCTGGCCGCGGGGGTGCTCGCCGTGCTGCGCGGCGCCATGTGGCCCGGCATGTCCGACCGCTACGATCGCTCCGCGCCCTCCCTTGGAGGCGCGAGCCGCACCGGCTCCGCGCCGGCCCCCGAGCGGTCCGGACGCGCCGAGAGAGCACTGTGGGACGCGCTCGACCGTGGCGTCGACCCTACCGACGTTCCGGCGGACGACCGCACCGGGCGTGGTGCCGGAGGGCGAGACGGAGCAACCGGATGAGTAACGCGAACGTGTCGATCTCCATGACAAGTTGCCCACAAAGTGCGACTTCGGCCCTTCGTGTCTCCGGACATCGCTATGCTTCCGCAGCGCAACACGCACATTGACGTCACGGGAGCCATTCAATGAGTTACGGGAATCAGCCGGGCAATCCTGAGGATCACAACCCTCAGCCCGGTGGGGGGTACGGCCAGCAGGGCGGGGGATACGGACAGGGCGGTTACCCGCCTCCGGGGGGTGGCTACGGCCAGCAGCCCCCCGGAGGCGCGCCGACCCCGCCGGACAACCACCTGGTCGCCGCGATCCTCACCACGCTGTTCTGCTGTCTTCCTTTCGGCATCGTGTCGATCGTGAAGTCGTCGCAGGTCAACTCGAAGTGGGCGGTCGGGGACTACCAGGGTGCCATCGCCGCGTCGCAGGAGGCGAAGACCTGGTGGAAGAGGGCGCTGATCTGGGGCATCGTGGTCGACGTGGTCGTGGTGGTGGTCTACGTCGTCCTCTTCGCCGTGATCTTCAGCGCTGGAAACGTCAGCTACAACTACTGATGACCTCGCACGCGGAGCACGCTGGGAGGCGCGGTGCGGACCGGATACGGTCCCTGCTCGCGCCTCTCGGTGCCGCGGCGCTCACGGGGGCGGTCTTCACCTACGTCGGCGCGGTCGACCCGAACGCGCCGGGTCACTACCCGACCTGCCCGTTCCTGTTCGTCACGGGGCTCTACTGCCCCGGCTGCGGCACGCTGCGCACCATCCATGCCCTGGCCCACGGCGACGTGGTGGCGGCCCTCGGGCTCAATCCCCTCGCCGTGGCCACCATCCCGTTCCTGCTGTTCTGGTGGGGCCGGTGGACCCTGCGCACCTGGCAGGGCAGGCCCGCCCGCACGACCCTGGCCCATCCGGCCTACATCTGGGCGTTCCTCGCGCTCGTCATCGTCTACTGGATCGTGAGAAATCTGCCTTTCGGCAGCTTCCTGGCGCCATGACGCCCCGAGATCAGGGACCCTGTGGCGAGGCGGTGGCGGTAAGCCCGATACCATCGGCAGGGCAAGGTCGGGAGAGGATGCCGGCCCCCAGCCCGATCAGTTGATCGGGTGGCAGGGCGTCCTCTGACCCGCAAGCAACAGTCGACCGGAGGGACCCTGATCGGGTGAGCGAGCCAAGCGAGGAGATCAAGTGAGCGTGCTCGACGAGATCCTGGACGGCGTGCGCGCCGACCTCGCCGATCGGCAGCAGACCGTGTCGCTGGCGGAGCTCAAGGACCGCTCCCGGCGGGCACCGGCCGCCAGGGACGCGTACGCCGCTCTGGGCGGCGACAAGGTCTCCGTCATCGCCGAGGTGAAGCGATCCAGCCCGTCCAAGGGCGCGCTGGCGGCGATCGCCGACCCCGCCGCCCTCGCGGGCGACTACGAGGCGGGCGGCGCCCACGTCATCAGCGTGCTGACCGAGCGGCGCAGGTTCGGCGGCAGTCTCGAAGACCTGGCGGCGGTGCGCGCGGCCGTCGACATCCCCATCCTGCGCAAGGACTTCGTCGTCACCTCCTACCAGCTGTGGGAGGCGCGGGCCCATGGCGCCGACCTGGCGCTGCTCATCGTCGCGGCCCTCGATCAGAACGCCTTGGTGTCCCTGATCGAACGGGCCGAGTCGATCGGCCTGGCGCCGCTGGTGGAGGTGCATACTGAGGAGGAGCTCGACCGGGCGCTGGAGGCGGGTGCGAAGATCATCGGTATCAACGCGCGGAACCTCAAGACCCTTGAGGTCGACCGCGACGTCTTCGCCCGCATCGCGCCCAAGATTCCTGACGGCGTGCTGAAGATCGCCGAGTCCGGTGTGCGCGGCCCGCACGACCTGCTGGCCTACGCCCGGGCGGGCGCCGACGCCGTGCTGGTCGGCGAGAGCCTGGTCACCGGCAAGGACCCCAGGGCCGCCGTGGTGGACCTGGTCACCGCGGGGGCTCACCCCGCTTCGCGACTCGACAACGGACCCGAGAGGCAGCAGTGACGATCGCAGAAGGCCCTCTGATCACCACGGCCGACCTCGTGGGCAACGCGGCGGGCGACGACCCCGACGTCCACGGCCGTTTCGGTGTGTTCGGCGGACGTTTCGTGCCCGAGGCGCTGATCCCGGCCCTCGACGAGGTCGCCCGGGTCTACCAGGACGCGAAGAACGACCCCGAGTTCCTGCGCGAGTTCGACCACCTGCTGCGCACGTACGCCGGCCGGCCGACCATCATCACCGAGGTGCGGCGGTTCAGCGAGGTGGCGGGCGGGGCCCGCGTGCTGCTCAAGCGCGAGGACCTGACGCACACCGGCGCCCACAAGATCAACAATGTGCTGGGCCAGGCCCTGCTCACCAAGCGCCTCGGCAAGACGCGCGTCATCGCCGAGACCGGCGCGGGCCAGCACGGCGTCGCGACCGCGACCGCCTGCGCGCTCATGGGCCTCGAATGCGTCATCTACATGGGCGAGGTCGACTGCGAGCGCCAGGCGCTCAACGTCGCCCGCATGAAGCTCCTCGGCGCGACCGTCGTCCCGGTCGGCAACGGCAGCCGCACCCTCAAGGACGCCATCAACGAGGCGTTCCGCGACTGGGTGACCAACGTCGACACCACGCACTACCTGTTCGGCACGGTGGCGGGGCCGGCCCCGTTCCCCGAGATCGTCCGTGACTTCGCGCGCGTCATCGGCGTCGAGGCCCGGCGCCAGGTCCTGGAGCTCACCGGCCGGCTGCCCGACGCCGTAGCGGCGGCCGTCGGCGGCGGCTCCAACGCCATCGGCGTCTTCCACGCCTTCATCGGCGACGAGGGCGTCGCGCTCCACGGCTACGAGGCCGCCGGGCACGGCGTCGAGAGCGGCGAGCACGCCCTCACCCTCACCGAGGGCTCGATCGGCGTCCTGCACGGCTCCCGCACCTACGTCCTGCAAGACGACGAGGGCCAGACCATCGAGTCCCACTCGATCTCCGCGGGCCTCGACTACCCCGGGGTCGGCCCCGAGCACGCCTGGCTGAAGGACTCCGGCCGCGCGAGCTACCACGGCGTCACCGACGACGAGGCGATGGAGGCGTTCTCCCTGCTCGCCCGCACCGAGGGCATCATCCCGGCCATCGAGTCCTCGCACGCGCTCGCCGGCACGATCAAGCTCGGCCGGGAGCTCGGCCCCGAGGCGACCATCCTGGTCAACCTCTCGGGCCGGGGCGACAAGGACATGGGCACCGCCATGAAGTACTTCAACCTGTAGGCCCCAGAAACTGTAAGCGGGACTCCCTGACATGACGACTCTTCAGACGGTGTTCGAGAAGGCACGGGCCGACAAGCGGGCCGCCCTGGTCGGATACCTTCCGGCCGGCTTCCCCACCAAGGACGGCGCCATCGCCGCCGCGACGGCCATGGTGGAGGCGGGCTGTGACGTCATCGAGATCGGCCTGCCGTACTCCGATCCGCTGATGGACGGTCCCACCATCCAGGATGCCGTGCACCGGGCGCTGACCAACGGCACCCGCATCGCCGACGTCATGCACACCGTCGAGGCGGTGGCCAAGGCCGGCGCCGCCGTGCTGGTCATGACCTACTGGAACCCGATCGACCGCTACGGCGCCGAGCGCTTCGCCCGCGACCTCGCCAACGCCGGGGGCACGGGCACCATCACCCCCGACCTCACGCCCGAGGAGGCCGGGCCCTGGTGCTCCTTCAGCGCCGCGGCGGGCATCGACACGGTGTTCCTGGTCGCTCCCAGCTCCCCTGACGAGCGCATCCAGGCCGTGGCCGACTGCTGCACCGGTTTCGTCTACGCCGCCTCCCTCATGGGGGTCACCGGCGCGCGCGCGAGCGTCAGCGCGGCGGCCGAGGGCCTGGTGAAGCGCAGCCGCGCCCACACCGACCTGCCGGTCTGCGTGGGGCTCGGCGTCGGCACCGGCGCCCAGGCCGCGGAGGTCGCGGGCTACGCCGACGGCGTCATCGTGGGGTCGGCGTTCATCCGCCGCCTGCTCGACGCCCCCGACGAGGCCTCCGGCCTCGCGGCGGTCCGCGAGCTCACCGCCGAGATGGCGGCCGGCGTACGCGCCTGAAGTCTCCGGCGGCCCGCTGTGCCGGTCCGCGTAGGCGGTCTGAGGCTCCGGCGGGCCGTGGCGCCGGCCGGAGTACGTACCTGAGGCTCCTCCGGCCGCCGCCCGCGGGCGGCGGCCGGGGTACGTGCCCGAGTCTCCGGCCGCCTCTTCCTCCCCACGTCCCGGCCCCGCGAATCCTGAAGTCAGGGCCGTTTACCAGGCGCTTATCGCGGTCATGATGGGCTAGTCAACCGGTACCCTTCGGCCGAACGCCTGTATCGGGCTGGACGCTCGACGTCCCGGTGCCAGACGAGTCCACGCGTGGTTCGTTTCGCGGACCGGCCTGTTCCTGGACAAGGAGACGAGAATGCTGGTGACTTCCAAGGAGCCCGCGCCAATGGGGTCGCTTTACGTGCGCCCGGCGGTACCCTGGGTGACGACCGTCGCCCGGCTGGTGGTCGCGGGCGTGCTGATCGCGGCCGGGTGGCTGAAGATCGGCACCCCCGCTCTCTCCGTCCAGGCCGTGAAGGCCTACGAGCTACTGCCGGTGCCGGTCGCCACCGCGGTGGGCTACGGCCTGCCGATCGTTGAGATCGTCGTTGGGGTGTTGCTTGTTGTCGGGCTGCTCACGCGTGCGGCGGGTGTCGTCTCCGCGCTGCTCATGCTGGTCTTCGTGGTCGGCATCGCTTCGGCGTGGGCGCGTGGCCTGCGCATCGATTGCGGATGCTTCGGCGGCGGCGGCAAGCTGGCGGAGGGGAAGAGCCCGGGCTACCTGTGGGAGATCCTCCGGGACGGCGGGTTGTTCCTGCTGGGAGCCTGGATCGTCCGATTCGCGCCCGGCCGCCTCTCGCTCGACTCCGCGCTGGGGCTGGCCCCCGCGAGCGAGCCGCACGCCGACGTCGACGATATCGAGGGCGACGAGCCCCGCATGAAGGAGAGTCTCTGATGGGAAAGGCCGCGCGGGATCTCTCCGCGCGCGAGCGCATCAAGTCGCAGCGCGAGCAGGAGCGCAAGCAGCAGCAGCGCAGGCGCCTCGCCACCGTGGTGACCGTGGTGATCGTGGCGATCGCCGTCATCGGCGGTGCCTGGTGGTATGTCCAGTCGGGCAAGTCCGAGACGCTCAGCGGGCAGCTCGCGCCGATCACCCTGCAGTCCGACGGCTCCAGGGTCATGGCGAAGCCGGGCGTCGACAAGCCCGTGCTCGACATCTACGAGGACTTCCAGTGTCCCGCCTGCCAGGCCTTCGAGCAGTCGAGCTCCGCGACCGTGAAGAACATGGCGGCGGCGGGCCAGGTGAAGGTCGTCTACCACGCGGTGAACATCTTCACCAACGAGCCCACGCACGGGAACACCGTCCGCGCGTCCTCGGCCGCCCGGTGCGTGCCCGACGGCAAGCAGTGGATGGCCTTCCACGACAGGCTGTTCAAGGAGCAGCCCCCCGAGACCAAGCCCGGCTTCGCGATCGACGACCTGGTCAAGTGGGGCAAGGAGTCCGGGGTCACCGACCCGAACTTCGAGTCCTGCGTGAGGAGCCAGAAGGAGGCCGCGGCCCAGGCCGACTACAACAAGAAGCTCGGGGAAACCGGCGCCTTCGCCAAGGGCACGCCCACGCTGCGGCTCAACGGCAAGGAGGTCGACAACAGCATCTCCTTCAGCCCGTCGTCGCTCCGCAAGGCCATCCTTGATGCCGCGAAGTAGGCCCGGAAACGGTAACGTCACCTGACATGCCCCTGGCCTCCTTTCCCAGCCCGTCAGAAGGGGTCTGGTACCTCGGACCGATCCCTCTGCGGGCCTACGCTTTCTGCATCGTGCTCGGCGTCATCGTCGCCGTCTGGATGGGCGAGCGCCGATGGCGCGCCCGTGGCGGCGAGCCCGGCACGATCACCGACCTGGCCGTCTGGGCCGTACCCTTCGGCCTGGTCGGCGGGCGGCTCTACCACGTCGTCACCGACTGGCAGCTGTATTTCGGGGCCGACGCCCCCAACCGGCCGATCGACGCGCTCTACATCTGGCACGGCGGCCTCGGCATCTGGGGCGCGGTCGCGCTCGGTGGCGTCGGGGTGTGGATCGCCTGCCGCAGGCGCGGCATCTCGCTGTCGGCGGTGGCCGACACGGTGGCGCCCGGCATCGCGGTGGCGCAGGCCATCGGGCGCTGGGGCAACTACTTCAACCAGGAGCTGTTCGGCGGCCCCACCACGCTGCCGTGGGCCGTGGAGATCGATCCGGGCCGTCCCGGCACGATCCCCGGCGTGACGACCTACCATCCCGCGTTCCTCTACGAGTTCCTGTGGGATCTGGCCGTCGCCGGCGTGCTCATCTGGGCCGGCAAGCGGTACGGGCTGCGCCACGCCAGGCTGTTCGCGCTCTACGTCGCGGGTTACACCCTGGGCCGCTTCTGGATCGAGGGCATGCGGGTCGATCCCGCGCACCACATCCTCGGCCTGCGGCTGAACCAGTGGACCGCCGTGGTCATCTTCATCGGCGCGCTGGTCTACTTCTGGGTCACCAGGAACAAGACCACAGAGGAGGTCGTGGTGCCGGGGTCCGCCTCCGGCGACGGCTTCGATCCCGCGCATCCCGCCGACCAGGCCGACGAGCACGAGCTCGCCGGGGCGTCGTCCCCGGAGACCACCGTCGCACTGACGGCCGAGGCCGGCTCGTCCGCCGATCCGGCCCATCCGGCGAGCCAGGCCGACGCCGCCGAGGCCCAGGCCCCGGCCACGCGCGAGCCCGAGGCCCCGGTCACGGTCGCTGACAAGAGCGCGGAGACCCCGCCTGCGGGCGACGCCGGTCGTAAGGCCGGGGGCGAGAAGTCGCACGAGGCCCCCGCGCCTGCCGTGCCGGACTCGGAGGCGAATTCACGATGATCCAGGGCGGCTCCTCGGGGGGGCACGCCGAGATCCACCACAAGCACCGAGACGTGACCGGCGGATGGCTCCGTCCGGCCGTGTCCGGTGCCATGGACGGTCTGGTGCCGAACTTCGCCCTCATCGCCCGTGACGCGGGAGGCGGCGCGGGCACCAGGGTCGTCGCCCTCTCGTCGTCTCTGTTCCTCACCATGGGCGCGGGCGCCCTGACGTCCGCTCTCGGCACGCTCCTTGGCGCCGGCGGCCTGTGAGCGCGCGCAGCAAGAGACGCCGGTCCTCCTTCGAGGTCGAGGCCCTGTCCGAGCGGGGTCTGAGCGAGAAGCATCAGCGGATCCTGTTCGCCGTGGGCACGGTTCTGGTCGTGCTCGTGGGCGGCTTCGGTCTCACCGCCATCGTCAGCACCCTCGGCGTCTCGCAGCCGCCCCCCGACCAGAGCACGGAGGCGGACACGATCGGCCTTCCCCACCCCGACGAGTACCAGGCCTGGGTGTCGCCCAAGCTGTTCAGCCCGATCGCCGACCGCAGGGCCGACGGGGCTCCGCTGCGGGCCGAGGAGGTCTTCGGCGTCAAGACGCTGACGAGCGGCAAGCTGACCCTCAAGCTGGTCGGCCGCCGCCTCGACGGCGCCTGCGCGCCCGTCACCTGGGGCGGGGGAGTGCTCGCCAAGCTCGCCGGCACCGGCTGCACCCAGGCGGTCCGGGGGCTCTACCTCAGCGCGGACCGCCGCTACGTCGCCCAGTACACCCTGTTCAACATGGCGAGCTCCACGGCCGCCGACGGTTTCGTGCGGGAGATGTCCACTCTTT
Organism: Sphaerisporangium sp. NPDC049002; assembly: GCF_040649355.1. Taxonomy (NCBI): domain Bacteria; kingdom Bacillati; phylum Actinomycetota; class Actinomycetes; order Streptosporangiales; family Streptosporangiaceae; genus Sphaerisporangium; species Sphaerisporangium sp. NPDC049002. The sequence continues at coordinate 12,744 of NZ_JBEZFH010000029.1, forward strand.
ACCGGGGAGGCGGGTGGGTCCGCCCGCTGGAGTCCAGGGCGGCCTCGTTCGTGCCCGACGGCTACACCGAGGCCAGCGGTCACGCGATGGGGCACTACGCCGGGTTCGTGTGGGTCGGCCGGGCGGACGGCCGGGAGCCGGCGCCCAAGGAGGACTTCGTGTCGCTGATCCTGGGCGTCAGGGGCGCCGAGAAGGCGATCTACCGACGCGTCGTCGCCGTCACCGGGCCCTCGGCACCCCCCGCGAAGTAGGCTCAATGGCCATGCCCAGCCGCACCTTGATCGCCGTGGCCGCCGTCGGCGTGCTCGCCGTGGCCGGGGCGGTCCTTTTCGTCGTCACGAGCCCCGAGACGGGCCCGATCCCCGCGCGGTTCCGCGGCGAGCGCACGTCAGCCCTGTACGCCCCCATCGCCACCCGGGCGCGCGATCCCCGCACGCCGAGCGAGCAGGAGGTGTTCGGGCAGGCCGCCGGGCTCACCTCGTCGGGCGTGACCATGGAGCGCCGGCAGGTCACGGTCTCCTCCGACTGCGCCGGGGTGGTGTGGGGGAGCGGCCCGGCCGCCGCTCTCACCGGGTGCGCCCAGGTCCTGCGCGCGAGCTTCGCCAGCGCGGACGGCGGGGTCTCGGGCCAGTACGCCGTCTTCGACCTGGCCGACGGCGCCTCGGCCGACAGGCTCGTGGCGGCGCTCGATCCCAAGGACGGCGACGGGTTCCTGCGGCTCGCGCCCGGCCAGCCGCAGTCGTTCGACGCCGGCCACAGCCGGGCGGAGGTACGGGCGCTCGGCCATTTCGTCGTCGTGAACTGGGTCGGCCCCGTCGGCGACGAGGGCCGGGCCGATCTCACCTACCCCCAGCTCGCCCTGGAGACCCTCGGCGGGTTCGTCCAGCGGCGCGTCCTGGACGCCGGCGACTGACCGATCCTTGACCGGATCCTGACCCCTTTCTGGGCACCTCCGGTGTTCCTGACCTGGAATAACACCTTTCCATGTGACGTTGGAGTCACTGCGGCCTGGGACGTACGACAGCGGGCACGGAAGTGTTTTCTCACAGATGGTGAATGTTCGCGATACCAACCTGGCGGGCACCATTCCGACAGGGTGAGGTAGTCTCTACACACCTAACAGCAGCAGGGCCAACGTCGTCCCTCTTGCCTGCACTCGCCAATCAAGACGAAGCAGACGAAGACGACGGGAGGGATTCAATGCCTGCTGCCCACCTCGGTTCCCCCGAGCCCCAGGGCCTGTATCACCCCTCGCAGGAACACGATGCGTGCGGTGTCGCGATGGTGGCGGATGTCGCCGGACGCCGCAGCCATGACATCGTCGCGAAGGCCCTGACGGCGTTGTGCAATCTGGATCACCGAGGGGCCAAGGGTAGCGAACCGGACACCGGCGATGGCGCCGGCATCCTGACGCAGATCCCCGACACGTTCCTCCGCGAGTCCGTGGACTTCCCGCTTCCCCCGGCCGGCTCCTACGCCGCGGGAATCGCGTTCCTCCCTCTCGACGAGCAGGCCCGCCAGATCGGCGTCGGCATGATCGAGGAGATCGCCGCCGAGGAGGGCCTGACCGTCCTCGGCTGGCGCCAGGTGCCCATCGACACCGCCCACGCCGGGCCGAGCGCCCGCGCCGTGATGCCGGCCTTCGTGCAGCTCTTCGTCTCCTCGCCGAACGGCGAGACCGGGCTGGAGCTCGACCGCCTGGCGTTCTGCCTGCGCAAGCGGGCCGAGCACGAGGTGGACGTCTACTTCCCGTCGCTGTCCTCGCGGACGATCGTCTACAAGGGCATGCTGACGACCCCGCAGCTGGAGCCGTTCTTCGCCGACCTGTCCGACGAGAGGTTCGCGAGCGCGATCGCGCTGGTGCACTCGCGCTTCTCCACCAACACCTTCCCGTCGTGGCCGCTGGCGCACCCGTACCGGTACGTCGCCCACAACGGCGAGATCAACACCGTCAAGGGTAACCGCAACTGGATGCGGGCCCGCGAGGCGATGCTGGCGACCGACCTGATCCCCGGCGACCTCGCGAGGCTGTTCCCGATCTGCGACCCGGACGGCTCGGACACGGCGTCCTTCGACGAGTGCCTGGAGCTCCTCCACCTCGGTGGCCGCAGCCTGCCGCACGCCGTGCTCATGATGATCCCCGAGGCGTGGGAGAACCACACCGAGATGGATCCCGCCCGGCGGGCCTTCTACGAGTACCACTCCACCTCGATGGAGGCCTGGGACGGGCCCGCGTCGATCACCTTCAGCGACGGCACGCTCGTGGGCGCGGTCCTCGACCGCAACGGCCTGCGCCCGGGCCGCTTCTGGGTGACCGAGGACGGCCTGGTCGTCCTGGCGTCCGAGGCCGGCGTGCTGGACATCGAGCCGTCCAAGGTCATCCGCAAGGGCCGCCTGCAGCCCGGCAAGATGTTCCTCGTCGACACCGAGCGCGGCAAGATCATCGAGGACGACGAGGTCAAGGCCGAGCTGGCCGCCGCGCACCCGTACGGGGAGTGGCTGCACGCCGGGCTCGTGCGCTTCGAGGAGCTGCCCGAGCGGCAGCGCCCGATCGTCACCCGCGAGGCCCTGGTGAAGCGCCAGCAGACCTTCGGCTACACCGAGGAGGAGCTGCGCGTCATCCTGGCCCCGATGGCCAGGGCGGGCGCCGAGCCGATCGGCTCTATGGGCACCGACTCGCCCGTCGCCGTGCTGAGCGAGAAGCCCCGGCTGCTGTTCGACTACTTCAGCCAGCTGTTCGCCCAGGTCACCAACCCGCCGCTGGACGCGATCCGCGAAGAGCTGGTCACCTCGCTGCAGACGACCATCGGCCCAGAAGGCAACCTGCTCGCGCCGGACCCGGCGTCCTGCCGCAGGCTCGTCCTGCCGTACCCGGTGATCGACAACGACGAGCTCGCCAAGATGATCCACATCAACGACGAGGGCGCGCTGCCCGGCTTCCAGCCGCACGTCGTCTCCGGCCTGTTCGAGGTCGCGGGCGGCGGCGAGGGCCTGCTGCACCGCCTGGAGGAGATCTGCGGGGAGGTGTCGCGGGCGATCGCGGGCGGCGCCCGCATCATCGTGCTCTCCGACCGGGGCTCTGACAGCCGTCTGGCCCCGATCCCGTCGCTGATGCTGACCGGCGCGGTGCACCACCACCTGATCCACGAGAGGTCGCGCACGCGCGTCGGCCTCGTGGTCGAGACCGGCGAGGCCCGCGAGTGCCACCACATGGCGCTGCTGATCGGGTACGGCGCCTCCGCCGTGAACCCCTACCTCGCGATCGAGACCATCGAGGACCTGATCGCGACCGGGACGCTTTCCCTCGACCCGCGTGCCGCCGTACGCAACCTGATCAAGGCGTACGGCAAGGGCGTCCTGAAGATCATGTCCAAGATGGGCGTGTCCACGGTGGCCTCGTACACCGGCGCGCAGATCTTCGAGGCGCTCGGCCTCGGCCAGGACGTCATCGACGCCTGCTTCGCGGGCACCACCTCCCGGCTGGGCGGCGTCGGCTTCGACGTGCTGGCCAAGGAGGCCGGGCTCCGGCACCTGCGGGCCTACCCGCGCGCCGAGAACGCCCACCGCAGGCTGGAGGTCGGCGGCGAGTACCAGTGGCGCCGCGAGGGCGAGCCGCACCTGTTCAACCCCGAGACGGTCTTCAAGCTCCAGCACGCCACCCGCACGCGCCGGTACGAGATCTTCAAGGAGTACACCGGCCTGGTCGACTCGCAGGCGGAGAAGCTGATGACGCTGCGCGGCCTGTTCAGGCTGCGCGACGGAGTGTGCCCGCCGGTCCCGATCGAGGAGGTCGAGCCGGTCGAGAGCATCGTGAAGCGCTTCTCCACCGGAGCGATGTCCTACGGGTCCATCTCGCAGGAGGCGCACGAGACCATCGCGATCGCCATGAACCGGCTGGGCGCCAAGTCCAACACCGGCGAGGGCGGCGAGGACCCCGAGCGCCTGCACGACCCGGTGCGCCGCTCCGCGATCAAGCAGGTGGCCTCCGGCCGGTTCGGCGTGACCAGTGAGTACCTGGTCAACGCCGCCGACCTGCAGATCAAGATGGCCCAGGGCGCCAAGCCCGGCGAGGGCGGCCAGCTGCCCGGCCACAAGGTGTACCCGTGGATCGCCAAGACCCGGCACTCCACTCCCGGCGTCGGCCTCATCTCGCCGCCGCCGCACCACGACATCTACTCGATCGAGGACCTGGCCCAGCTGATCCACGACCTGAAGAACTCCAACCCCGAGGCGCGCGTCCACGTGAAGCTCGTCGCGGAGGTCGGCGTCGGGACCGTGGCCGCCGGGGTCAGCAAGGCGCACGCCGACGTGGTGCTCATCTCGGGCCACGACGGCGGCACCGGGGCCTCGCCGCTGACCTCGATCAAGCACGCCGGCACCCCGTGGGAGCTCGGTCTGGCCGAGACCCAGCAGACGCTCCTGCTCAACGGGCTGCGCGACCGCATCGTCGTGCAGGCGGACGGCCAGCTCAAGACCGGCCGCGACGTGGTGGTGGCGGCGCTGCTGGGCGCAGAGGAGTTCGGCTTCGCGACCGCGCCGCTGGTGGTCTCGGGCTGCGTGATGATGCGCGTCTGCCACCTCGACACCTGTCCCGTCGGCGTCGCGACGCAGAACCCCGAGCTCCGCAAGCGGTTCAACGGCAAGCCGGAGTTCGTGGTCAACTTCTTCGAGTTCGTCGCCGAGGAGGTCCGCGAGTACCTCGCGGCGCTCGGGTTCCGGTCGATCGAGGAGGCCGTCGGCCACGCCGAGTTCCTGGACACCACGGCCGCCGAGGACCACTGGAAGGCGGCGGGTCTCGACCTGTCCCCGATCCTGCACGTGCCCTCGCTGCCCGAGGGCACGCCGCTGCACCGCACGGTCGCCCAGGACCACGGCCTCGACAGGGCACTGGACAACACCCTCATCCAGCTCGCCGAGGGCGCGCTGAAGTACGGCGACCGGGTGACGCTTGAGCTGCCCATCCGCAACGTCAACCGCACGGTCGGCACCATGCTCGGCAACCAGGTGACCAAGCGGTACGGCGGTGAGGGCCTGCCGGACAACACGATCGACGTGAGCTTCACCGGCTCCGCGGGCAACTCCTTCGGCGCGTTCGTGCCGAACGGCGTCACCCTGCGGCTCACCGGCGACGCCAACGACTACCTCGCCAAGGGGCTGTCGGGAGGCCGGGTCACGGTACGGCCGCACCCCGACGCGCCGTTCAGCGCGGAGACCCAGGTGATCGCCGGCAACGTCGGCCTGTACGGCGCGACCTCCGGCGAGGTTTTCATCCGGGGAGTCGTGGGCGAGCGGTTCTGCGTCCGCAACTCCGGCGCCACCGCCGTCGTCGAGGGCGTGGGCGACCACGGCTGCGAGTACATGACGGGCGGCAGGGCGGTCGTGCTCGGCCCGACGGGACGCAACTTCGCGGCGGGCATGTCGGGCGGCATCGCCTACGTGCTCGACCTGAACCCCGCACGGGTCAACCGCGAGATGGTCGAGGTCGAGGAGTTGTCCGAGGTGGACTCGGAGTTCCTCAGGGACATCGTCGAGCGCCATCTCGCCGAGACCGGCTCCACGGTCGCCAAGACGCTGCTGGACGACTGGGACGGCACGCTCACCCGCTTCGGCAAGGTCATGCCGATCGACTACAAGCGGGTGCTCAAGGCGGCGGAGGCCGCGCGGGCCGAAGGCAGGGACATCGACGAGGCGGTCATGGCCGCCGTACACGGATAAGGGAGGTTCACCGATGGCCGACCCCAAGGGTTTCCTCACACACGCCCGTGAGCTGCCGGCGCGCCGCCCGGTCGACGTCCGCATCCGCGACTGGCGGGAAGTCTACGAGGACTTCCCGAAGCCCGCGCTCACCAACCAGGCCGCGCGCTGCATGGACTGCGGCATCCCGTTCTGCCACAACGGCTGCCCGCTCGGGAACCTCATCCCCGAGTGGAACGACCTGGTGTACCGGGACGACTGGCGCGAGGCGACCGAGCGGCTGCACGCGACGAACAACTTCCCGGAGTTCACCGGCCGCCTGTGCCCGGCTCCGTGCGAGGCGGCGTGCGTGCTCGGCATCAACGCCGACCCCGTGGCGATCAAGCGGGTCGAGGTGGAGATCATCGACCGCGCCTTCGCCGAGGGCTGGGTGACCCCCCAGCCGCCGGCCACCAGGACGGGCAAGAGGGTCGCCGTCGTCGGGTCGGGCCCCGCGGGCCTCGCCGCCGCGCAGCAGCTCACCCGCGCCGGGCACGACGTGGTGGTGTTCGAGCGGGCCGACCGCGTCGGCGGCCTGCTCCGGTACGGCATCCCCGAGTTCAAGATGGAGAAGCGGCACGTCGACCGGCGCCTCGCGCAGATGCGCGCGGAGGGCACCGAGTTCCGCACCGGCGTCAACGTCGGCGTGGACGTCACGGTCGAGCGGCTCCGCGAGGAGTTCGACGCGATCGTGCTCTCCGGAGGCGCCACCGCGTGGCGCGACCTGCCTGTGGCGGGCCGCGAGCACAAGGGCATCTACCAGGCCATGGAGTACCTCCCGCTCTCCAACAAGGTGCAGGAGGGCGACCTCGCCGCCTCCCCGGTCTCGGCCGAGGGCAAGCACGTCGTGGTGATCGGCGGCGGTGACACCGGCGCCGACTGCATCGGCACGGCCGTACGCCAGGGCGCGCTGTCGGTCACCCAGCTGGAGATCATGCCGAAGCCTCCGGGCCTGCGGCCGGACTCCCAGCCGTGGCCGACGTACCCGATGCTGTTCAAGATGGAGAGCGCCCACGAGGAGCTGGAGGACGGGGGCGGCGCCCGGGTTTACGCCGCCTCCACGACCGAGTTCGTCGCGGACGAGCAGGGACGGGTGAAGGCTCTGCGCCTGGTCGACGTGGAGGGGCCGGCGGCGGGCTTCCGGCCCATCCCCGGCACCGAGCGGGAGATCCCGGCCCAGCTCGTCACGCTGGCGATGGGCTTCCTCGGCCCGGAGAAGGGCGCGCTGCTCACCGACCTCGCGGCTCTCGCCGACGACCCTGGCGCGTTCTTCGACGCCCGGGGCAACGTGGCGAGGGACAAGTCGTATATGTCGGGTGTGGAGGGGGTGTTCGTGGCCGGTGACATGGGCCGCGGCCAGTCGCTCATCGTATGGGCGATCGCGGAGGGCCGCTCGGCCGCCGCGGCCGCCGACCGCTTCCTGACCGGCCAGACGGCCCTGCCCGTGGCGATCCCGCCGACGGCGCGCCCGCTGGTCTGACGCGACACAGGACGGCGTCCCGCGCCTCGGGGCGCCGTCTCTTTTATAGCGGTTCGGCCATTTATGGCATCATTTTCCGCTATATAGGGATATTACGGATCGATTGCCGGGGATTTCATCGACAACTTGCTTTGGTCCTCGATCCCCTGAAAGATGCTGCCTCGTCGGTGAGAGGCATGAGGAGAGGGTCAATGGTGCGGGGGTACAGACGCCTGACAGGCGCTGTCGTTTCGGTCGCGGTGGCGGGAACGCTGGCGGCGGGCTCTCTTGTGACGGGTGCCGGCGCGGTCGCCGCGCCCGCGTCGTCCGAGGCGGGCCAGTACCTCGTCTTCTACGCCCAGGGCAGGCAGGCCGGCGCGCTCGGCGCGATCAGGGCCGGCGGCGGCACGGTCGAGGCGGTCGACGCCAAGCTCGGGTACGTCATCGCGCAGGGCCCCGCCAAGGGCTTCGCCGAGCGGCTCGGCGCCAGCACGTCCGTGGTCGGGGTGACCGGCAACCGCAGGATCGGCGCGGCCACCGCCCTTAGCTCCGGAGACCGGGCCTCGGTGCCCACCGCCCCGATGTCGGTGGCGGAGTCCTCCATGCCCGCCACCTGGACCTCGTCCGCGCAGGCGCTCGCGCCCGCCGCCGGGACATCGGGGACATCCGGCGCGTCGGCGGCGGGGGCCTCGTCAGGCACGGCCTCGCCGCACGGCGATCCGCTGTCCGGCCGCCAGTGGGACATGAAGATGATCGGCGCCACGCCCACCGGCTCGTACGCCAAAGAGCGCGGCAGCAAGAAGGTGCTGGTCGGCATCATCGACACCGGGGTCGACGGCAAGCACCCCGACATCGCCCCCAACTTCAACCGTGCGCTCAGCCGCAACTTCGTGGTCGACCGCCCCAAGGACGCAAGGGGCAAGACGCTCGACGGGCCCTGCGAGTACAAGGGCTGCAAGGACCCGGTCGACGTGGACGACGACGGCCACGGCACGCACGTCGCCAGCACGATCGGCTCGCCGCTCAACGGCATCGGGGTCGCGGGCGTCGCGCCCGACGTGTCGCTGGTCAACATCCGCGCCGGGGCCGACTCGGGCTTCTTCTTCCTCAAGCCGGTGCTCGACGCCCTCACCTACGCGGGCGACGTGGGCATCGACGTGGTCAACATGAGCTTCTACGTCGACCCGTGGACCTTCAACTGCGCACACAACCCGGCCGACTCCCGCGCCGAGCAGTTGCAGCAGCAGGGCATCATCACCGGCGTCCAGCGTGCGCTCGACTACGCCCGCAAGCACGGCGTCACGCTCATCAGCGCGCTCGGCAACGAGTCGACCGACCTCGGCGCCCCCACGATCGACAAGAGCAGCCCCGGCTACCCGGCCGGCACCGAGCGTGAGCGGACGATCGACAACTCCTGCCTGAACGTGCCCGCCGAGTCGCGCGGCGTCATCTCGGTCTCCGCCGTCGGGCCCAGCAAGAAGAAGGCCTGGTACTCCGACTACGGCATCGAGACCGACCTGTCGGCCCCCGGCGGCGACCCGGCGGACGCCGGCACCTCCCTGAAGGGGACGGCCAGGGAGATCCTCGCCGCCGCTCCGACCGGCGCGCTGCGCAAGCAGAAGCTGATCGACGGCTCGGGCAAGCCCACCAGCTCCTCGGTGATCCGCGAATGCCATAGCGGCAAGTGCGCGTACTACCAGTACCTTTCTGGCACCTCGATGGCCTCGCCGCACGCCGCGGGCGTCGCCGCCATCCTGATCAGCCGCTTCGGCAAGCCGGGCAAGGGCGGCCTCACCCTCAGCCCCGCGCGGGTCGAGGAGCTGCTGTACGCGACGGCCACCCCGACCGAGTGCCCCTCGTCCGGCTCGACCACCTACTCCGTCAGCGAGGAGACGCACGTCTGCTCCGGTTCGAAGTCGAAGAACGGCTTCTACGGCCACGGCCTCGTCGACGCCTACCGCGCCGCCACCACCAAGGGCTGACCCCGGCCCGCCGCCGCTCCCAGCCCCCGAGGTCATGCCGGCTTCGGGGGCTCACTCTTTTTCACGCCTCGTTCTCCGCTCCCACGGCCGGCCAGGCGAACGCGCCTTGACGAACGCGTGGTTAACGGCAAGGGCCGGTTCGGCGACGCGGCCGCCCGGCCGGCCGGCGACAACTATCCTGGAGGCCACACGCATACGAATACGGACCTGGAGCGCCCGGTCGCATTCGTCGTGGCTCGCGTCTCAGGCATCGTTCTACCTGCGGCGACGTGCCCGGGGTCGCCCGATGGCAGGTTCACGTCACCTGGATTTCTCCAGGCGCTGTGAACTTCGTCATCATCAAGTGGTCTGTACCAATTAGGGTAGGACTTGTGAGTCGTCGAGCGAAGATTGTCTGCACACTGGGGCCCGCCACCTCCTCTCCGGAGCGGCTGCGTGAGCTGATCGCCGCCGGTATGAACGTGGCGCGGTTCAACCTCAGCCACGGGAGCCACGAGCTCCACAAGGAGATCCACAGCCGGGTGAGGGAGGCCGCGGCCGAGCTGGGCATGGCGGTCGGCGTCCTCGCCGACCTGCAGGGACCCAAGATCCGAGTGGGCCGTTTCGCCGAGGGGCCCGTGCGCCTCGGCTTCGGCGACGTCTTCACGATCACCACCGAGGACGTACCCGGCGACCGCGACCTGGTCTCCACGACCTACGAGGGCCTGCCCGGCGACGTGCGCCCCGGTGACACGATCCTCGTCGACGACGGCCGCCTGGTGCTGGAGGCCACGGCGGTCGACGGTCCCCGCGTCGTCACCAAGGTGGTCGTCGGCGGCATGATCTCCGACAACAAGGGTCTCAACCTGCCGGGCGTCGCCGTCTCGGCCCCCGCCCTCACCGAGAAGGACGAGGAGGACCTGCGCTGGGCCCTCCGCACGGGCTTCGACATGATCGCCCTGTCCTTCGTGCGCAGCCCCGACGACGCCCTCACCGTCCGCGCCATCATGGACGAGGAGGGCGTCCACCTCCCGCTCCTCGCCAAGATCGAGAAGCCGCAGGCCGTGGAGCACCTCGAAGCCATCGTCGACGCCTTCGACGGCATCATGGTCGCCCGAGGCGACCTCGGCGTGGAGCTCCCGCTGGAGCAGGTGCCGATCGTGCAGCGGCGCGCGATCGCCCTCGCCAGGGAGAAGGCCCACCCGGTCATCGTGGCCACCCAGATGCTCGACTCGATGATGAGCGCCCAGCGGCCCACCCGCGCCGAGGTCTCCGACGTCGCCTACGCCGTGATGGACGGCGCCGACGCCGTCATGCTCTCCGGCGAGACCTCGGTCGGCAGCTACCCCATCGAGTCGGTCGCGACCATGGCCCGCATCGCCTCCGCCGCCGAGGAGGAGGCGCTCCAGTCGACGCACACCTTCGACCGGCTCCCCGAGACCACCGGTGGCGCGATCGCGCGTGCGGCGGCCGAGGTCGGGGCGATCGTCGGCGCCAAGGCCCTGTGCGCCTTCACGATGTCGGGGGAGACCGCCCGCCGGCTCGCCCGTTACCGCTCGCCGATCCCGCTGCTGGCCTTCACCTCCGCCCCCGAGGTGCGCGGCCAGCTGGCCCTCACCTGGGGCGTGGAGACCTTCGAGGTGCCGTTCGTTCACCACACCGACGACATGGTGCGCCAGGTGGAGTCCGCCCTGCTGTCGGGCGGCCACTACGAGAAGGGCGACAAGGTCGTCATCGTGGCCGGCTCGCCTCCCGGCAACCACGGCTCCACCAACGCCCTGCGCGTCCACACCATCGGCTCGCTGGTCTCCGGCGGCTGACCCTCCCTCCGCGTCCCTGACGGCCGCCGCCGGGTTCTCCGGCGCCGGCCGCCCACGCGTTCGGTACAGGTCCGGGCGGGAGATCACCAAGAGCCGCATGTGAGGCGGTTCGCCGGTAGTGCCACCGGGTTTGATCGGCCCCATGACGGTGGCCGGGAAACGTGAGAATGCGACCGGCCGGCCCGTGGCCGGCGGCCCGAGGACGCGCCCGCTTCCGCCCTGGGTCACCCACCCCGCGTTCCCGCTGGCGCTCGTGGCCGTGCTGTACGGGCTGGCGCAGCTCGTCTTCGTCGGTCCCACCCTGCGCTGGGGGTGGGACGAGCTGGTCTATCTCAGCCAGGTGAGCCCACGCCTGCCGGACGCCCTCTTCACCGCCCCCCGCGCCCGGGGGATCACGTGGCTGGCCGCTCCCGCGGCGTACGTGTCGGACTCGCCGCAGGTCGTACGGGTCTGGATGACGCTGCTGTCCTGCGGCGGACTGTTCGTGGCGTATCTGCCGTGGCTGCGCGTGCTCGCCCATCGTGGCCGCTCGGCCACGGTGGCCCTGGCGGCGCTGCTGCTCGGCGGGCTGTGGGTCGCGCAGTACTACGGCGGCGCCGTCATGCCGAACCTGTACGTCGCCTACGCCTCGGTGGCGGCGGTCGCCTTCTTCCTGCTCGCCGCCCGCGTCCCGGCCCCCCGGAACGTGGGGGACCACGCCCGGAGCTCGGTGCCGGACGCCGCCGGGGACCACGTGCGGGACCCCGCCCGGCTCCGGCGGTGGGCCCGCGACCCGTCGGCCGGGCTCGCGCTGAGCCTGGCCGCCGTCGCGGCGCTGCGACCCGGCGACGCCGTGTGGCTCGCGCTCCCGCTGGCCCTCGCGTGGCTCGCCGTGCGGGAATGGCGGCGCGGACCCGTTCTCCTCGCCCTGGCCGGGGGACTCGGGCTGGGGCTCGCGCCGTGGGTCGCCGAGGCCTTCATCCGGTACGGGGGGCTGGCGCACCGAATCGAGGAGGCGAGCAGGATCCAGGGACGACTGAGGCCCACCTGGGGTTTCGTCCACGAGTTCGCCGCGCTCAACGGGCCGCTGCTGTGCCGCCCGTGCACGATCCCGGTGAGGTACCCCTACCTGGCGCTCTGGTGGCTCGCGCTGCCCTTCGCCGTCGCGGGAGGCCTGCTGGTGGCGCGCCGGCTCGGCGTGGCGCGGCCGTACGGCCTGGCCTGCGCGGCCGGGGCCGGGCTGGCGGCGCAGTACCTGTTCCTGGTGGGGTACGGCGCGCCGCGCTTCCTGTTGCCCGCCTACGCGGTGCTGGCCCTGCCGGTGGCCCTGCTCCTGGTGCGGGCCGCCCGCCGCGGGCGCGTGCCCGCCGTGCTCGTCCTGGTCGCGGTGGCGGGTCAGCTCCTCACCCAGCAGGTGGTCCTCGGACGGCGCGTGGAGCGCTCGCACGCCTACAGGGCGGCGGAGCGGGCCGTCGCCGACGCGCTGAGGCAGGCGGGGCTGAGCGGCCCGTGCGTCGTCGGCGGCCCGGGGAGCACCCTGCCCATCGCCTACGAGGCGGGATGCGCCCTGCGCGCCTTCCGCAGGACGCCGCTGACCTGGCCGGACGGGCGGATGGCCGCGTACCTCACCCACGTGCCCGAGCCGCGGGTCGCGGGATGGGCCGCGCGGCGCCTGGTCACCGGTGACGGCCGCGTGTGGTTCCTGTGGCTGCCCGCCCTGCGGGAGGCCACAGACGCGAAAACCGCGCGGCCTCAGCCACGCGGTTTCGCCGGAACAGTGCCCCGAGTGGGATTCGAACCCACACTGTATGGATTTTGAGGCCATCGACTCTGCCGTTGGTCTATCGGGGCGCCGAGGTGCTCGTGCCCCTAATCTAGCGGACATCGGTACTCTCTTGGTCGTGAGTACGCAGCGGCGAGTGGTGATCGCGGAAGACGAGGCACTGATCCGTCTCGACCTTAAGGAGATGCTCGAAGAGGAGGGCTACGCCGTCGTCGGCGAGGCCGGGGACGGCGAGACGGCGATCAAGCTCGCCTTGGAGCAGCGGCCCGATCTGGTGATCCTCGACGTCAAGATGCCGATCCTCGACGGCATCTCGGCCGCCGAGCGCATCGTGTCCGAGCGGGTGGCGCCGTGCCTGATCCTGACCGCGTTCTCCCAGCGCGACCTCGTGGAGCGGGCGAGGGACGCGGGGGCCATGGCCTACCTGGTCAAGCCGTTCACCAAGTCCGACCTGGTGCCGGCGATCGAGATGGCCGTGAGCCGCCACGAGGAGATCGCCGCCCTGGAGCGCGAGGTCACCAGCCTCGGCGAGCGCCTTGAGACCCGCAAGCTCGTCGAGCGGGCCAAGGGCCTGCTGATGGCCGAGCACGGGTGGACCGAGCCCCAGGCGTTCCGCTGGATCCAGAAGGCGTCGATGGACCGCCGCATGAGCATGCGCCAGGTCGCCCAGGCCGTCGTGCAGGAGGCGCAGAGCCCCGAGGAGTCATGACAAGAGATTGCCGGGACTCCGCCGCGCTTCTCCGTCAGAGCCGGGATGTTACTCCATGGAGTCGGCTCCGGGGTCACGTGAGTTGACTCGCGAAACGCTCCGCCGTCGATGTGACCTTTACTTTTCCGGCCGATCGCCGAAGAGGACCGGTGTGATAACGAAGCGGTAACGTGTTCTGAGTCTGTACCGACCTGTGACTTGAGCTGGGTGTAATGCCGTCAACGAACCCTGGCCAGATCGCCAGGGAGGTTCTGTGGACCCGATCCCGACACGGGATCAGGTGAAAGGAAGGCAACCTTGCGGCCCAAGATTGCTCGCCTCGGGGGCGTGCTCGCCGTCGGTGTGGCACTTACCGTTGGTCTCGCTGCTTGTGGCAGTGACTCAGGGTCGTCGTCGGAGGGCGGCGGCGACGCCGCGCCGACCACGCTGAAGATCGGCTTCATGGGTGACCTGTCGGGTGAGAACTCCGGCATCGTCATCCCGCCGAGCAACGGCGCCCAGCTTGCCGTCGACGAGTACAACGCCACCAATCCCAAGGTCAAGCTTGAGATGGTCAAGTACGACAGCAAGGCGGACCCGACCACGGCCGTCAGCCTCGCGCAGCAGGCGATCAAGACGGACAAGGTCGTCGCCATGGTCGGCCCCGCCTTCTCCGGCGAGTCCAAGCAGGTCGGCCCGCTGCTCGAAGAGGCGAAGATCCCCAGCATCTCCGCCTCGGCCACCGCCGTCGCCCTGGCCGAGAACGGCTGGAAGTACTGGCACCGCGTCGTCCCGAACGACGGTGTCCAGGGCCCGGCCATCGCCGACTTCATCGTGGGCGCCGCGGCGGCCAAGAACGTCTTCGTCGTCGACGACAAGTCCGAGTACGGCAAGGGCCTTGGCGACGCGGTCCGGGGCCAGCTCAAGACCAAGGGCGCCACGGTCACCGACGACGCACTCGACCCGAACGCCGCCGACTACTCCTCGACGGTGAACAAGGTCGCTTCGGCCAAGCCGGACGCGCTGTTCTTCGGCGGTTACTACGCCGCCGCGGGCAAGCTGCTCAAGCAGCTCAGGGACAAGGGCGTCACGGCCAAGTTCTTCTCCGCCGACGGCTCCCTGGACAAGGGCATCATCGAGAGCGCCGGCGCTCCGCAGGCCGAGGGCGCGCTCATCGGCTGCCCCTGCCGCATCCCGACCGCCGCCGAGACCGACGAGAAGGTCAAGAAGTTCGCCACGGACTACAAGGCGAAGTTCGGCGCCGACCCGCTGATCTACGCCACCGAGGGCTACGACGCCATGACCACCTTCACCAAGGCCCTCGCGACCGGTGCGACGACGGCCGAGGCGATCAACGAGGCGGTCGGCAAGTCGGACTTCGACGGCATCACCAAGCACATCAGTTTCGACCCGACCGGTGAGCCCGCCGCGAAGTCGATCTACATGTACGAGGTCAAGGATGGCCAGATCGGCCTGCTCGGCGACACGACGACGGCCAAGCTCGGCTGACGGACGGTAGTCACAGTAGTGAGGGGGCGGGAACGCCACGGCGTCCCGCCCCTGCCCGTTGTCTGCCCGTTGTCGCCTGCAGGCTTCCCTGAAAGCGAATCCATCCAGTGTTCGATAACCTCATCGGATCTTTCTGGCCGTACACGATCGACGGCCTCATCCTGGGCGCGATCTACGGCCTCGTCGCCCTCGGCTACACGATGGTCTACGGCGTGTTGCGCCTCATCAACTTCGCGCACTCCGAAGTCTTCATGATCGGCACCATGGCGTCGGCGTTCGTGGTGATGACCCTCGGCATCACCCAGCCGCTGACCGGGCTGGCCCTCGTCGGCGGCCTGCTCCTGATGGTGCTCGCCGGAGGCTTCGCCTCCGCGGGCTCGGCCATGCTGCTCGAACGTATCGCCTACCGCCCGCTGCGCAAGCGCGGCGCCTCCCGCCTGGCCGCGCTCATCTCGGCCATCGGCGCGTCGCTCTTCCTCCAGGAGCTTTTCGCCCTGGTGATCATCCCTCACGTCTTCAACCGTCCGCAACAGGGCCGCAACCAGATGGGTGTGGCCCGCATCATGCAGAAGGACACGCTCTTCACGGTCGGCGGCGCGCAGGTCCGCGTCGACCAGGTCCTGATCTTCGTGGCGGCCATCGGCATGATGGTCCTGCTTGACCTGCTGGTGAACCGCACCAAGATCGGCCGAGGCATCCGTGCGACCTCGCAGGACCCGGAGACCGCGGTCCTCATGGGCGTGGACATCGACAAGATCGTGCGGATGACGTTCCTCATCGGTGGCCTCATGGCGGGCATCGCGGGCGCGCTGTTCGTGCTCCAGTTCGAGGTCACGAAGTTCTCCATCGGCTTCCTACTCGGCATCAAGGCCTTCACGGCCGCGGTGCTCGGGGGCATCGGCAACCTACGTGGAGCGCTGGTCGGCGGCCTGTTCCTCGGTCTGATCGAGAACTACGGTGCCGCCGTCTTCGGCTCGGGATGGAAGGATGTCATCGCGTTCACGGTTCTCGTCCTGGTCCTGATGTTCCGGCCCACCGGCATCCTCGGTGAATCACTCCAGCAGGCACGCGCATGAGCACGAACTCCACGACCACCAAGCGCAGGAACGCCTTCTCGGCCTTCCTCGACGGCATCCGCGACCGGTGGGCGGGCGCCCCCGTCTGGCAGCGCTGGATCGTCTACGTCGCGTTGTTCGTGATCGCGCTGCTGCTGCCCTCGGAGTCCTTCGGCCACTTCATGTCGCCCTACAGCGACTGGGCCAGCGTCCTGTTCTTCCCCATCGGGACGTACGTGGTCCTCGCGATCGGCCTCAACGTGGTCGTCGGCCAGGCCGGTCTGCTCGACCTCGGGTACGTCGCCTTCTTCGCCATCGGCGGCTACTCGATGGCGCTGCTCGGCACCAAGCTCGGCCTGAACTTCTGGGAGATCCTGGTCGTCGGCGTCCTGCTGTCGGCGCTGTCGGGAGTGGTCCTCGGCGGGCCGACGCTGCGCCTTCGCGGTGACTACCTCGCGATCGTCACGCTCGGCTTCGGAGAGATCGTCCGCCAGACGGCCGAGAACACCGACGCCATCGGCGGACCCCGCGGCATCGCGGGCATCCCGCACCCGCCGAGCTTCGACGGCGTCGAGCTCTTCGGGGTGCAGATCTTCCACTACGGCGTGCTCGATCCGAGACCGTACTACTACCTGCTGGTCGTGGTGGCCACCGCGATCATCATCTTCGTGAAGCGGTGGGAGAAGAGCCGCGTCGGCCGCGCGTGGGCGGCCATCCGCGAGGACGAGGACGCCGCCGAGGTCATGGGCGTGCCGACCTTCAAGTTCAAGCTCCTGGCCTTCGCGATCGGCGCCTCGATCGGCGGGGCCATGGGAGTCGTCTGGGCCGGCAAGACGATCTCGATCAACCCCAACGACTTCCTGTTCATGCTGTCGGCCACCATCCTCGCGGCGGTCGTGCTCGGCGGTTCAGGCAACATCCCGGGCGTCATCCTGGGCGCGTTCCTCGTCGCCTGGCTGCCCGAGAGGTTCCGCGGCCTGTCGGAGTACCGCACGATGGTGTTCGGCGCCGCGCTGGTCGCCCTGATGATCTTCCGGCCCGAGGGCCTGCTGCCGTCGCGCCGCCGAAAAGCGGAGCTGGCGGAGGGCACAGGCGGCATGGGCAGCATGGGCGCCGAGGTTCCGGGTCCGGAGTCCCAGCCCGCAGCCGAGGGAGCATCCAAATGAGCGATCCGCGTCCGCTTCTGCAGCTGCAGAAGGTCAAGATGCAGTTCGGCGGCGTCGTCGCCCTGCGCGAGGTCGAGCTGACGATCAACGAGGGCGAGATCTTCGCCCTCATCGGGCCGAACGGCGCGGGCAAGACGACGGTGTTCAACGTCGTCACCGGCGTCTACCGCCCGACGTCGGGCCAGGTGGTGTTCGACGGCGACCGCATCGACGGCATGAAGCGGTTCAAGGTCACCAAGCGGGGCGTCGCCCGCACGTTCCAGAACATCCGCCTGTTCCACAACATGTCGGCGCTGGAGAACGTCATGGTGGGGGCCGACGCCCACCACCGCGCGGGCATGTTCAGCGCGGCGCTCGGCCTGCCGTGGCACCGCCACGAGGAGCGTGACGGCAAGGCGCTGGCCCGTGAGCTCCTTGAGTTCGTGGGCATCGGCCACCGCGCCGAGGAGACGGCCAAGAACCTCCCCTACGGCGACCAGCGGCGGCTGGAGATCGCGCGTGCGCTCGCGACCAAGCCCAAGCTCCTCCTGCTGGACGAGCCGGCGGCGGGCAGCCTGACCTGGGTCGAAGAACGCCAGGCCGTCATCACGCGGCCGTACGTGACCATCCAGGACCCGGAGGACCTGCGGGGACGACGGCTCGGCCTGCCTCTGAGCAAGGGCGTTCCGGTCGACGTCCGCCGCGCGACGGCCCTGCGGGGGTTCCAGGGGGCCCTCTGGGCGGGCGGGCTCACCCTCAACGACGTCCACCTGGTCGACGTCCCGGTCACACCCGTCCCCGGCTGGCGGACCTCCGTCCCCGCCGTGCTCGGCGGCCCGCGGCGGGCATCCACCCCTGCCGGGCTTCCCGGGGCCGGCTCCCGGCAGTGGGAGCCGGAGCTCGAAGCGCTCGCCAGGGGCGACATCGACGCCGTGTACGTCAAGGGCGCCACGGCCGTGGAGGCCGCCGCGCGGTACGGCCTGCACGTCGCGATCGACCTCGACGGCCATCCGGACCAGCGGGTGAGGATCAACGACGGCACGGTCAGGCCGATCACCGTCGACCAGTTGCTGCTGGATGTACGTCCGGACGTCGTCGCGCGGTTCCTGCGGGTCCTGCTGGACGCCGCCGAGTGGGCGAGCGCCTATCCCGACCAGGCCCTGACCCTGTCCGGGGACGCCGCCCGGCCGCCGGGCGCCCACCGCTTGACCGACCTGACGATCGACCTGCCCGACCTCACGATCGACCTGTCCGCCGAGCGGCTCGGCCTGCTCGCCGAGCAGGAGCGTTTCCTGTGGACGCACGGCTTCCTTGAGTCCGCCGTGGACGTGGGCTCCTGGGCCGACCACACCCCGCTCGCGAGCGCCCACGCCCGCCGGCGGACCTACCAGGAACAGACCGCATGAACGCGTCGGCGGACGTACCGGGAACTCACCGTGCGGACGTACCGGCGGACGTACCGGGAACAGGCCGCGGGAACCTTCCGGGGATCACGAGCGGGATACGGCGAAGAGCGGGGCGCGCTCAACAGGATGGCCGCCGTATCCGGAGGCACCGGAGAGGGAGGGCGTTAAGGGGTTGGCAGCCCTCCCTCCCGGTGTCCATCCTGATACGAGACTTGGGGGTTCACCTGTGACCATTCGAATAGGCGTGCACAACGGCAATCCGTCCCTGTTCTTCCTCTCGCGCCTCGATCATGTCCTCGACACCTTCGAAGAGCCCCTGGAGCTGTACTTCTACGCGGACGGCACGCGGACCGGCGAGCTGCTGGCCGAGGGCGCGATCGACTTCGGCGGCACCGGATCGACCCCGCCCCTCGCCGCCCAGGCCGCCGGGCTCCCCGTCGTCTACGCGGCCGCCTCCGCCCCCCGCCCCGGCCACGGAGCGCTCCTGGTCGCCGCGCCCGGCCCGGAAGGCGCGCCGCCTCGTGCGGCTCCCATCCGGTCGGTCGCCGATCTCGCCGGCAGGCCCGTCGCCTTCGGCGTCGGTTCCTGGCAGACCCACTTCCTGGCCAAGCTGCTCGCCGAGGCCGGCCTTTCGTACCAGGACATCGAACCCCGCGCGGTCGGGCGTGAGGCCGTACGGTGGCTGCGCGCGGGTGAGATCGCCGCATGGGTCGCCCAGGGGGCCGACCTGGTGAAGGCGGAGGCATCCGGGAAGACCGTGACCCTCGCGGGCACGGCGGGGGTGATCTCGAACCGGTCGGTGTTCTTCACTCGGCGCGACTTCGCCGAGACCCGCCCGGACGCGGTCGCTGCCCTGGTCAGGGCGCTCCAGCAGGCCGACGACTGGGCGAGGGCCAATCCGAGGGAGGCGGCCCACCTCATGGTGGAGGCGGTCGGCGGCTCAGTCGATGCCTGGGAGATCGCCCTCGCCCGCCTGCCCTGGCGGCTGGAGCCCGCGGGCGCGGAGTTCCTCGCCGAGCAACAGGAGGCCGCCGGCATCCTGTACGCGGCCGGCTTCCTCCGCCGCCCGATCGACATCTCCGCCGCGGCCGCCCCCGACCTGGAGTCCGTGGTCTCCACCGCCCTGACGACGCCCGAGCCGCGCAAGAAGGAACCCACCAGGCCCGAGCCCCACAGGCTCGGGGCCGCCAGGCCACACCTCAGGGCAGCGGTCTGACGGCCCCCGCCCGAAGCGCCTCGTCCACGCCCGGCGAACGCTCACGTCGAGCGCGGCGGCTCCGTGGCACCCGTGTAGACCCAGTGGCCGTCGAGTCGGGTGAAGTGGCTGTTCTCCTCCATGTGGCCCGGGCGTCCGCGGTCGACGTAGTGGGCGCGGAAGCGGACCGTCCCTTCGGTGTGGAAGGGGCTGCCCCCGGTGGAGTCCAGGATCTCCAGGCGAACCCAGCGCAGGCCCTTCTCGAAGCCGACGCGGGTCGGCCGGTCGGACGGATGCCACGTGCGCAGCAGGTACGCCTTGTCCCCGACGCCGAACGCGCTGAACCGGGAACGCATGAGCTGTTCCGCCGTGGACGCGGTGGCCTCGCCACGATGGAATCGGCCGCAGCAGTCCTGGTAAGAGGAGGGAAGGCCGCAGGGGCAGGTGGCGGGTTCGCGATGGGGCATGCCTACCATTGTGCCGCCGGCCCAGGCCCGGACCGTCGTGCTGATGCCCGGCCAGGAGGTGTTCCCTGGTCGCCCGAAGGAGCTTCCGGCCGGGCAGCGGGAGGAGAGGTCACGCGTAGAGGAACCAGAAGCCGTACGGCCACGTGCTGGACCCGTTGCTGACGTAGGTGCACGTGTACGAGGTCCACAGACCGTTCTGGACGCCGTAGGTGCCGTATCGGTAACAGTCGGACGCTTCGTAGTAGACGTTCCGGAGGGTGGCGGCCTGCGCCGGCGCGGCCCCCAGGGAAATCGCCAGGCCACCGGCCAGGGCGACCGTGAGGAGCAGGGTTCGTACCTTGTGCATGAATCCTCCTGCGGGATGACATCCGGAACCGCTACGGACCGGGCAGCACCAGGAAGCGTCGCATCGCCGCCCCGCCAGGAGACAGACCACGCCCGCCGCCCCCCGTGCCCGAGGGCACTGACCTGGGGCGGTCCCGCGGAAGGGGGCCACGGGTCTGAAACGTTCAGCACGCCGGGGGTGGTCAGCCGAGGACGAGGTCGCGGATCGCGCGGAGGCTGGGTTCGTCGCGGGGGCCCATGACGAGGAGGCTGGTCACCGGGCTGGCGCGCCACAGTTCGAGCCGCTCGCGGATCCGCCCGATCGGGCCCACCAGGGAGATGCCGTCCGCCAGTTCGTCCGGGATCGCCTCGAAGGCCTCGTCCCTGCGGCCCGCGAGGTACAGCTCCTGGATCTTGTGGGCCGCGTCCGCGAAGCCCATGCGGCCGACGATGTCGGCGTGGAAGTTACGGCTCTTGGCGCCCATGCCGCCGATGTACAGCGTGAGCATCATCTTCACGCCGTTCAGTGCGGCCTGGACGTCATCGGTGATCGTCACCAGGACCATCGCCGCGATGTCGAAGCCGGGCCTCGCGCCCGCCAGCGCGCCGCCGTACATGCTCTCGATCTTCTCGGGGAAGACGAACAGCGGCAGCCAGCCGTCGGTGATCTCGGCGGCCAGCGCCACGTTCTTCGGTCCCTCCGCGCCGAGATAGATCGGGATCTCCGGCCGCAGGGGATGGGTGATCAGCTTGAGCGGCTTGCCGAGCTCGGCCCCGCCGGGGTACGGGAGTGGGTAGTGCGGGCCGTCGCTGGTAACCGGTTCTTCCCTGCGCCACACCTTGCGCATGATGTCGACGTACTCGCGGGTGCGGGCGAGCGGCCGGGGGAACGGCCGGCCGTACCAGCCCTCCACGACCTGGGGCCCGGACGCGCCGATGCCGAGCAGCAGCCGGCCGCCGGTGAGGTGGTCGAGCGTCATCGCGGTCATCGCGGTGGTGACGGGCGCGCGCGCCGAGATCTGCGCGACGCTGGTGCCCAGCTTGATCCTGCTGGTCCTGGCGCCGTACCACGCCAGAGGGGTGAAGGCGTCCGACCCGTACGCCTCGGCCGTCCACACCGAGTCGTAGCCGAGCCGCTCGGCCGTCTGGACCACCTCGGTGGCGTCGTCGGCGTTCCGCTGCCAGTAGCCGACGTTCAGTCCGAGCTTCAGGTCACCGCTCATGTCCAGACCTCCGCGGGAGTACGGCACGACGCCCCGCAATTAGAACACGTTCTAGCTGGGCTGGTCGAGGGTCAGAAGAGCTCGGGGTAGGCGTGGGCGAGGTGCGCCGTCACGGCGTCGATCGCGGCCGCCGCGTCGCCCGAGGTGATCGCGTCGTGGATCCGGCGGTGGTCCTCCCGCAGCACGCCGGTGTCGCCGAGGCGCTCGACGGCCTCGATGGCGTACCGGCGCATCGCGTCGCGCAGGGCGCGCATCACGGCCGCCACGAGCCGGTTGCCGGAGGCCTCGGCGATGGCCACGTGGAAGGCGATGTCGTGTTCCACGAACTCCTCGGCGGTCGCCGCCGCCTCCATGGCCCGTATGGCCTCCGCCATCGCGCCGGGTCGAGCCTCCGCCACCGCGTCAGGTCGAAGCTCCGTGGTCGCGCCGGGTCGAGCCGCCGCCATCGCGTCAATCCGGGCCTGTGTGGTCGCGCCGCGTGCGGCGTGCTCGGCGGACCAGCGTTCGATCATCAGGCGGGTGTCGATGACCTCGCGCAGCGACAGGCTTGACAGGCCGAGGCTGAGGCGCAGCAGGTCGGTGAGCGCGCTGTCGGGGCGGGAGGTGAGGATCGCACCCGCGTCGGGACCCCGCCCGGCCTGCGACGACACCACGCCCAGCGTTTCGAGCACGCGAAGCGCCTCCCGCACCGAGGCCCGGCTCACCTGGAGCTGCTCGGCGAGCTGCCGCTCGCCGGGGAGACGGTCTCCCACCCTGAGCCCGTCGTCGGCGATCCGCCGCTCGACCTGGAGGAGCACCTCCTCAAACGCGCGCGTCCGCCGCGCCCTGCCCGCCACGTGACCCTCCTTCGGCCCTGGAGTATGGTCTGACCATACTCGGCTTTCACCGGCCGGAGTGACTCGATGCACCCGAGGAAGGGGTCCGATGCGGGTCGCCCTGTTCGTCACGTGTGTCAACGACACGCTCTTCCCGGGCACGGGGAAGGCGGTCGTGACGCTGCTGCGCCGCCTCGGCTGCGAGGTGGAGTTCCCCACGGCCCAGACCTGTTGCGGTCAGATGCACGTCAACACCGGATACCGCGACGAGGGGGTGCGGCTGGCGCGGCACTTCCTGGAGGTCTTCCGCGGTTACGACGCCGTGGTGGCCCCGTCCGGCTCGTGCGCCGCGATGGTGCGCGAGCAGTATCCGAAGCTGGCGGCGGGCATGGGGGCGACGCGGGCGGGCGCCTTCGCGAGCGCCCACGGCGGGCACTCCCCGTTCGCCGAGGCCGTGGCCGAGGTGACCCCGAACGTGTACGACCTGTCGGAGTTCCTCGTGGACGTGCTCGGCGTCACCGACGTAGGCGCATATTTCCCACACCGGGTGACATATCACCCAACGTGTCACTCGCTCCGCGGGCTGCGCGTGGGCGACCGGCCCACCCGGCTGCTCCAGAGCGTACGAGGCCTGGAGCTCGCGCCCCTTCCCGGCGCGGAGGAGTGCTGCGGCTTCGGTGGCACCTTCGCGGTGAAGAACGCGGCGGTCTCGGCGGCCATGTGTGCTGACAAAGTCAGAAATATCACCTCTACTGGCGCCGAAGTGCTCTGCGCCGCCGACAACTCCTGCCTGATGCACATCGGCGGCACGCTCAGCCGTCTCCGCACCGGCGTGAGGGTCATGCACCTGGCCGAGATCCTCGCCACCACGGAGGCGGAGCAGTGACCCGCGAAGGAGAAGGACGATGACCGGCCCCGGCACCTTCCTCGGCATGCCCTCCTTCCCGGAGAACGCAGAGGAGGCCCTCCAGGACTCCCAGCTCAGGTTCAACCTCCGCAAGGCGACGCACACGATCCGCGCCAAACGGGCGTCAGTGGTCGGGGAGCTGCCCGACTGGGGGGAGCTGCGCGCGGCGGGCAGGGCGATCAAGGACGAGGCGCTGCGCAACCTCGACCACTACCTGCTCCAGGTGGAGGAGACGGTCACCGCGGCGGGCGGCCACGTCCACTGGGCGTCGGACGCCGCCGAGGCCAACGCGATCGTGACCGGACTGGTCAGGGCCACGGGCCAGACCGAGGTGGTCAAGGTCAAGTCGATGGCCACCCAGGAGATCGGCCTCAACGAGGCGCTGGCGACAGCCGGGATCACCGCCTACGAGACCGACCTCGCCGAGCTGATCGTGCAGCTCGGCGACGACTGGCCGTCCCACATCCTGGTCCCGGCGATCCACCGCAACCGCTCGGAGATCCGCGAGATCTTCCGCGAGCACATGGCCGAGTGGGGCCGTCCCGCCCCCGAGAGCTTGAGCGACGACCCGAGGGCGCTCGCCGAGGCCGCGCGCCTGCACCTGCGCGAGCGGTTCCTCTCCACCAAGGTCGGCGTCTCCGGGGCCAACTTCGTGGTCGCGGAGACCGGCACCCTGGTGGTCCTTGAGTCCGAGGGCAACGGCCGCATGTGCCTGACCCTTCCCGAGACGCTGATCAGCGTGGTCGGCATCGAGAAGGTCCTGCCCACCTGGCGCGACCTTGAGGTGTTCCTGCAACTGCTGCCGAGGAGCTCCACCGGCGAGCGGATGAACCCGTACACCTCCATGTGGACGGGCGCCACCGAGGGCCAGGAGTTCCACCTCGTGCTCCTCGACAACGGCCGCACCAAGGTGCTGGCCGACGAGATCGGGCGCCAGGCGCTGCGCTGCATCCGCTGCTCCGCCTGCCTCAACGTCTGCCCCGTGTACGAGCGCGCCGGGGGCCACGCGTACGGCTCGGTCTATCCCGGGCCGATCGGGGCCATCCTGACCCCGCAGCTTCGCGGGATGGCCTCCGAGCTCGACGCCTCGCTGCCGTACGCCTCCAGCCTGTGCGGCGCGTGCTACGACGTGTGCCCCGTCGCGATCGACATCCCCGAGGTGCTGGTCCACCTGCGCGCCAAGGCGCCGCACGGCCCGGCCGAGCGGTTCGGGCTGAAGGCCGCGGGGTGGGTGCTCGACTCGCCGGTACGGCTGGAGCGCGCCCAGCGCCTGGCGAGCCGGTTCAGAAAGCTCGTGCCGAAGAGGCGCCTGCCGGGTCCCGGTGCGGCGTGGACGGACACCAGGGACGTCCCGGCGGTGCCCGCGGAGTCGTTCCGTGACTGGTGGGACCGCACCGAGGGAGGCCACCGATGAGCCGTCCGCCTGGAACACAGGGCGCCCGTGACCTGATCCTCTCCCGGATCCGCGCGGCCGTAGCGGGCGCCCCCGAGGTCGAGGTTCCCCGCCGGTACCGGGCGGCGGGCCACGAGTCCGGGTCCCGGGAGCCGATCGTCGAGCTGTTCGCCGAGCGGGTCCGCGATTACCGGGCGATCGTCCATGTCGTGCCCGAGAGCGAGGTCGCCGCCACCCTCGCCCTGGCGCTGTCGAGCCGGGGCGCGCGGCGGGTGGTCGTCCCGGACGGACTGCCGGACGGCTGGCTGGCCGCCGCGCCCGGCCTTCAGCGGCTCCGGGACGATCCACCGCTGAGCGCCGCCGATCTCGAAGCGGCGAACGGCGTGATCACCGGCTGCGCGGCGGGCGTCGCCGAGACCGGGACGATCGTGCTCGACGCCGGCCCCGGCCAGGGACGCAGGGCGCTCACCCTCGTGCCGGACTACCACCTGTGCGTGGTGAGGGCCGGCCAGGTCGTGTCAGGCGTGCCGGAGGCGGTCGCCCGTCTCGACCCGGTACGGCCCCTGACCTGGATCAGCGGCCCCTCGGCGACCAGTGACATCGAGCTGAACCGCGTCGAGGGCGTACACGGCCCCCGCACGCTCGAAGTGATCATCACGGAGGACCTCCCGCACCTCCCGTAGGCACGCCAGGACTCCCTGCCGTCCAAGCACATGCCTACCCTCGAAGAGGCCGGTTACGTCAAGGTGCGGAAGGCCTTCGTCAGCAAGAAACCCGGCACCTGGTTCTCACTCACCCCCGAGGGCCGCGAGGCTTTCAAGGAGTACGTCTCCGTACTCGAAAAGACAATGAAGGGATCCCCCCATGCTTGAAGTGGACGGGCTCAAGAAACGGTACGGCGACACGGTCGCCCTCGACGGCGTGAGCCTCACGGTGGGCCCCGGCGAGATGTTCGGCTTCGTCGGCGCGAACGGCGCAGGCAAGACCACGACGATGCGCATCGTCATGGGCGTGCTCGGCGCCGACGGCGGCGAGGTCCGGTGGAAGGGCAGGCGGGCCGGCTTCGAGACCCGCCGCAGGTTCGGCTACATGCCCGAAGAGCGCGGGCTGTACGCCAAGATGCGCGTCGCCGAGCAGATCGAGTACTTCGGCAGGCTCGGCGGCATGGACGCGGGGGCCTCCAAGCGGTCGTCGGACGCCCTGATCGAGCGGCTCGGGCTCACCGAGCGGCGCGGCGACGACGTCGACAGCCTGTCGCTGGGCAACCAGCAGCGCGTGCAGCTCGCCGTGGCGCTCATCCACGAGCCCGAGGTGCTGGTCCTCGACGAGCCGTTCTCCGGTCTCGACCCGATCGCGGTCGACGCCCTCGCCGGGGTGCTGGCCGAGCGTACGGCCGCTGGGGTCCCGGTCGTGTTCTCCAGCCACCAGCTCGACCTGGTCGAGCGGTTGTGCGACTCGGTCGGCATCATCAAGGGCGGCCGCATGGTCGCCGGAGGCACCGTGGCGGAGTTGCGCGCACGGGAGTCGCGCAAACGCCTGCGCATCGTCGTGACCGGCGCCGAGTCCGGATGGGCCGACCGGCTGCCCGGAGAGATCATCACCAAGATCGTCCGGCCGCCCCACGGGGATCCCGCCCAGTCGGGGGCGACCGAGCGCTACGACGAGGTGATCCTGACGCCGGCCGACGACCAGGAGGCTCTGCGCGTCGCCACGAGCGCCGGCCGGGTGCAGCACTTCGGATGGCTGGAGCCCTCGCTCGCCGAGATCTTCCGTGAGGTGGTCGCGTGAACGCCGTAGCTCTGGTCGCCCGCCGCGAGATCGGCGTGCGGGGCCGCACCAAGGGATACCGCTACGGCCTGCTGGTCACGGCGGTGCTGGTGGCCGTGCTGGCCGCCCTTCCAAGGCTGCTCGGAGGGGGGTCCGACCACACCGTGGGCCTGGTGGGCACGCAGGCCGACCGGCTCCAGGCCGCGCTCACCGCGCAGGCCCCGCCGGGGGGCGACCTCACCGTCAAGGTCACCCGCTACGCCGACGAGACGGCGGCGCGCGCGGCCGTGGCGGCCGGCGACGTCGAGGCCGCGGTCGTGGGCAACGAGACGGTGATCTCCAAGACCGTGGTCGGCCAGGACCTCTCGGTGATCCTCGACACCGCCCACCGCATGGTGGCCACCGAGGAGAACCTCACCGCCGCCGGACTCGACCCCGCCAAGGTCGGGCAGGCGCAGCAGGTGCGGCCGATGAAGGAGGTGACCCTCAACGGCAGCGGCGAGGACGCGACGGTCCGGCTCGTGATCGCGATGGTCATCGTCGTCATCCTGTTCATGCTGCTGATCCAGATCTGCACCTGGGTGGCGATGGGCGTGGTGGAGGAGAAGGGCAGCAGGATCGTGGAGATCCTCCTGACCTCCGTACGGCCTTGGCAGCTCCTGGCCGGCAAGGTCATCGGCCTCGGCGTGCTCGGGCTCTCGCAGATCGTGGTGATCGCCGTGGTCGGCCTCGCGGCGGCCCAGATCAGCGGGGCGGTGCCCGACCTGCCCGACGGCACGTACGGCGTGGTGGCGAGCACGATCGTGTGGTTCCTGCTCGGCTACGCCTTCTACGCGGCGATGTTCGCGGCGATCGCCTCGCTGGTGTCCCGGCAGGAGGAGCTCAGCGGGGTCCTCACGCCCGCCACGATGCTGTTGATGGCGAGCTACCTGATCGGCTTCATCGGGGCCCGGTCCCCGGACGGGACGCTGACGCACGTGCTGTCGATCGTCCCGCCGTTCTCCTCCATGGTCATGCCGGTGAGGTCGGCCGTCGTCGACGTGCCGCTCTGGGAGACGGGCCTGGCGATGGGCCTGATGGTTCTCGCGGCGGCGGCCACGCTGTACGCGGGCGGCCTGATCTACCAGCGCGCGGTGCTGCGTACGGGCGCGCGGGTTCGGTGGCGGGAGGCGCTGAGGTCCGCCTCGTAGCCCTCGTGGGAGGAGGGTCGGCTGGGCGGTGAGTCGTCTCCCGGGGCGGCCGTGACGTGAGAAAATCGGGTCCTTGGGGGTCGGCCGAGCTTGTCCTTCCACCAAGGGCTATTCAAGTTGCGGGCAACCCCCAATGTGCGGTGAGCTGATATGTCCGTACAGGGGAGATGGAATTGACGGGTTTCGATCAGCACTTGACGATCACGACGAGGCGGCTGGTCATACGGCCCTTCGGCCCACGCGACGCCGACCGGGTCCGCGCGATCATCGAGTCCGGGGCGCGGTTCCTCCCGCCCGGCGTGCCGGGCCACGTCTCCGGCGTGGCCCAGTGGCTGTCGTACGGGGTCCATGAGCTGTGGCGATCCGGGCAGGGCATCCACCTGGCGATGGTCGCAGAGGGGGCGATCGTCGGGGCCGTCAGCCTGTTCAAGACCGTCTGGGGCGCCGCCACCGCCGAGATCGGGTACGGCGTCCACCCCGCGCACCGGGGCCGGGGCTACGCCCCAGAAGCCGTGAGCGGGCTGACCGAGTGGATGCTCACCAAGGGCGGCCTGCGACGGGTCGAGCTGCGTGCCAACCTCGACAACACCGCCTCCCTCCGGGTCGCCGAGAAAGCGGGCTTCACCCGCGAAGGCGTGCTGCGCGGCGCGGGCTTCGAGGACGACGGGCCGCACGACCTGGTCGTCTTCGGCCTGCTCTCCCGCGACATCATCATGGGGCCGCCCACCATGAACGGCCGCGGCTTCGGCACCGGCGTCCGCCTTGAGAGCGAACGCCTCATCCTGCGCCCCTTCACCGGCACCGACGCCAGGGACGTCTTCGACGCCGTCGACGGCGACCCCGAGATCCACCGCTGGATGCCCTGGGCCGAGGGGTACGACCTCCAGCGCTCGTACGACTGGTGCACCAGGTTCGCTCACAGCGACTCCGTGAACGGCCTTCAGTTCGCCATCGAGCCCAAGGCGGGAGGTCGCCTCGCAGGGTCGGCGGGCGTGCAGCGGGCCGACTGGGAGCGCGGGGACGTCGAGGTCGGCTACTGGATCTCGCCGTGGGCACGGCGCCAGGGCTTCGCCTCCGAGGCGACGCGTGCGGTGACCACGTTCCTCATGATGCGGGGCTTCCACCGCGTCACCCTGCTCGCCGCCGTCGGCAACGTCGCGAGCCAGGCCGTCGCGCGCAAGGCCGGGTTCGTCGAGGAGGGAGTGCTCCGGCGGGCACTGCCCGTGTCCGGGGGGATCTCCGACGCCGTGCTGTTCAGTTTGCTCAAGGGCGAGACGGTCTGAGGTAAGGCCGGAGGCCACACCCCCTCGCATGGCGGCCCGCCGACCCAGATCACGATGAACGGTCGGTCTTGTCTTGACCAAATGCTCCGCAAAGCGATGTCCATGGATTGACAGATTCGGATATCCTCTCGGCCCGACCAACATATCCGCAGGTCAAAGTATCGGAGATCCACATGAAGCCGCCGCTCCTTCTCATAGGGCACGGCGCCCACGATGACACCGGTGCAGCAGAGTTCGGCCGTTTCGTCCACCGGCTGCGGTGCCGACTCGACCAGTTAGTGGCGGATGTGTCAGGTGGGTTCGTCGCCAAGGGACGCCCGTCACTGAGCGACTCCGTCGCCTCCCTGGTCGCCCGGGGTCACCATCGCCTGGTGGCCATTCCCCTCACGCTCGGCGACAGCGAGGACGTCCCCGCCGCCATCGCGAGGGCGCGCGTGGCCCATCCCATCCTCACCTGCGACCGGGGCCGGGCTCTCGGCGCCTCGCCCCAGGTGCTCGCGCTGATGGCCGAGCGACTCGCCGACGCGCTCGCCGAGATGCCCCGCCTCGCGTCGGTCTCCATGACCGAAGAGCACGGCGAGGCGCCGTGGGAGCCGGTGACGCCCGCCGAGACCGCCGTCGTGCTGGTCGGCCACGGGTCATCCGACACCGGGGCGAACGCCGAGGTGCACCGGGTCTCGCGGCTGTTCTGGGAGACGCATGCCCCCGAGCTGCTGACCGTCGAGACCGCCTACGTCGCCGACGCCCCGCCGAGCGTCGCCCAGGGCATCGAGCGCTGCCGCCGCCTCGGCGCCAAGCGGGTCGTCGTACTCCCTTACCTGCTGTTCGCCGGGGGCGTGCTCGAACGCATCTGGGCCGAGGCCCTCGCCTACGCCGCCGGGCACATCGACCTCGACGTGCGCTGCGCGGAGGTGATCGGCGACTGCGAGGGGCTCGCCGACCTGATCATCGAGCGGTACGAAGAGGTGCTGGAGGCGACCGACGCCTCCCTGCGCCGGCCCGGCCCCGACGTGGCGGACTCCGAGGACGAGATCCTCGGCGCCGCCGACCTGTGGCCGCTGGAGGACGCCGAGGAGCGCGTTCTGGGCATTGCGGAACCACTGGTTTCCGGCCAGGCTGGGGACGAACTTCTCGAAAGGGTGGGCGAGCAGTTGTCTCTGGACGGTATCGGGTCCCTGGACGGGAGCGGGCAGGACGTCCGCGTCGGGTCCCTTGACGAGGGCGGGCAGGACGTCCGCGAGGGCGCTCAGGGTGTCCGCGTCGGGTCCCCGCAGGAAGGCGGTCAGGATGTCGTCCGCGTGGGCCGGCCCGCCGTGCGAATGCTCCCCCTCGACGAGGCCGCGATGGTCGACGGGCTGGTCTGACCGATGAGCATGGAGATCCTCCGGCAGACCCTAGCGGCGATCCGGCCGGCCGGCCGTCAGGCCATGGCCGACGCGCGGGCACACCAGGACCGCCTGACCAAGCCGCGTGGCGCGCTCGGCGTGCTGGAGGAGGTCGCGGTCCGCCTCGCCGGCGTCGCGGGCGCCTGCCCGCCGCCGCTTCCCACGCCCGCCGCCCTGGCCATCTTCGCCGCCGACCACGGCGTGCACGCCCAGGGGGTCAGCCCCTGGCCGCAGGAGGTCACCACCCAGATGGTGACGAACTTCCTCGCGGGCGGCGCCGTGGCCAACGCCTTCGCCGCGCAGGTCGGCACGTCGGTGACCGTGGTCGACGTCGGCGTCGCCTCCGACCTTCCCGAGGCGCCCGGGTTGCTCTCCCGCAAGGTCGCGTACGGCACGGCCGACCTGTCACGCGGCCCGGCCATGACCATCGACCAGGCCGTGGCGGCCATCGAGGTGGGCGTGTCCGTGGCCCGCGACCTGACCGGCGCCGGCGCGGCCTGCCTGATCACCGGTGACATGGGCATCGCGAACACCACCGCGTCGGCCGCTCTCATCTGCGCCTTCACGGGCGCCGACGCGGCCGGGACCACCGGCAGGGGCACCGGCGCCGACGCCGCCACCCTCAGCCGCAAGATCGAGATCGTCCGCCGCGGCCTGGAGATCAACGGTATCCCCACCACCCCGCCGACCCGGCCGGCCAAGGGCGTCCCGCCCGCCGAGCTCGGCTCGCCGCCGGGGGCCGTGGACTCCGCTGGGCAGGGTTCGCCGTCCGGTGTCGTGGTTTCCGGCGAGCGGGACGCTCCGTCCGGTGTCGTGGATTCCGGGGGGCGGGGCACTCCGTCCGGTTCCGTGGACGAGGCGCTGCGCAGGCTGGCGGCGGTGGGCGGGCTGGAGCACGCCGCGATCGCCGGGTTCGTCCTCGGCGCCGCCGCGGCAGGCGTGCCGGTCATCCTCGACGGGGTCATCGCCGGGTCGGCGGCGCTGGTCGCCGCCGCGCTGGCACCCGACGCCGTCGACTACTGCGTGGCGGGGCACCGCTCGGCCGAGCCAGGGCACGCCATCGCCCTCGACCACCTCGGCCTCCGCCCCCTGGTCGACCTGGAGCTCCGGCTCGGCGAGGGTACGGGGGCCCTGCTCGCGTACCCGCTGGTGAGCGCGGCCGTACGTGTCATGCACGACGTGGCGACCTTCGACTCCGCAGGGGTAACCGACAAGGACGCCCAGACCACCCTCGACGCCATCTAGCACCTCCCGAAACCGGGTGCCGGGCGTCTCTCCGGGGCATGTGGGTCGACGATCACTTGTGCGGTGCATCATTCATGAAATGGGGTTAAATGGTGACATTCCGCTACGGAGCATGATTGGATCCTGATGCGCTACGGCCCCATGTTCGGTCCCGACATCACCTTCCTCGGTGTGGAGCGCTGCGACCTGGGCGATCCGGCCAGCTTCGCGGGAGCGGACGTCGTGATCGTCGGAGCCCCCTTCGACGGGGGCACCAGCAACAGGCCGGGCGCGCGGTTCGGCCCGATGGCCCTGCGGCAGGCCTGCTACCTGCCCCACGACGGTTCCCGGCCGAGCATGGCCCTGCGCGTGGACGCCCTGCGGGATCTCAAGGTCCTGGACGCCGGTGACGTCGAGTGCTACTCCGGCGACATCGAAGGCTCGATCAGGAACATCGAGGAGGCCGTCTACACGATCTCCGCTTCCGGGGCGATCCCGCTCGTCCTCGGGGGCGACCACACCGTCGCGCTGCCCGACGCCCGCGGCGTGGCCCGTCACCACGGGTTCGGACGGGTGTCGATGATCCACTTCGACGCCCACGCGGACACCGGCGACATCGAGTTCGGCCACCTGTACGGGCACGGCCAGCCGATGCGGCGGCTCATCGAGTCCGAGGCGATCCGCGGGGACAGGTTCCTGCAGATCGGCCTGCGTGGCTACTGGCCGGGTCCGAAGACCCTCGGCTGGATGGCCCAGCAGGAGATGCGCTCGTACGAGATGACCGAGATCGTCGAGCGCGGCCTCACCGAATGCCTGACCGAGGCATTCGCCATCGCCACCGACGAGTGCGACGGCGTGTACCTCTCCGTCGACATCGACGTGTGCGACCCCGCTCACGCCCCGGGCACGGGCACCCCAGAGCCCGGCGGCCTGTCCGCGCGGCAGCTTCTCGACTCGGTACGGCGCATCTGTTACGAGCTGCCGGTGGTCGGTCTGGAAGTGGTCGAGGTCGCCCCGCCGTACGACCATGCGGAGATCACCGCCTACCTCGGGAACCGTGTGATCCTTGAGGCCCTGTCGGCGATCGCGCGCAAGCGCGAGGTGGAGGCGGGGGGCGAGCCGTGGGATCCGCGCAAGCCCCTTCTGGAAGGAAGGCTGGCTGCGCCTCCCACGGCGGAGGGCCTGTAGGTTTACTTCACGGACAACGGGTTTTGCCTCTTCCCGGGAAAGGGAACACCGTCCCATGTCGTCCCCCTACCTGCTCGGACTTCGGCTCAACGGCAGGCGCGTGCTCGTCGTCGGCGGCGGGCGCGTGGCCCAGCGCAGGGTGCCAACCCTGCTCGACGCGGGTGCGTCGGTCACCCTCGTGTCCCCGAGCGTGACCCCGGCCCTCGACGACCTCATCGCCGACGGCCTGATCACGTGGGAGCGCCGGCGCTACCAGGTCGGTGACTGCGACGGCTCATGGCTGGTCCAGGCGTGCACCGACAGCCGGTCCGTCAACGCGGCCATCGCCGCCGAGGCCGAGGCCAAGCGCATCTGGTGCGTACGCGCCGACGACCGCGACGCCTCCGCCGCCTGGACGCCCGCCAGCGGACGGGTCGACGAGATCAGCGTGGCCGTGACCGCCGGAGGCGACCCGCGCCGCGCGGCCGGCATCCGCGACGCCGTAGTGAGCGCCCTGCGCGACGGCACGGTCGACGCCCGCCGCAACCGCTCCAAGCCGGTCGGCGTCGCGCTGGTCGGCGGCGGCCCCGGCGACCCCGGCCTGATCACCGTACGAGGGCGGCAGCTGCTGGCCCAGGCCGACGTGGTCGTGGCCGACCGCCTCGCGCCCCGGGCGCTGCTGGACGAGCTCGCGCCCGACGTCGAGCTGATCGACGCCGCCAAGATCCCATACGGCCGCTACCTCGCCCAGGAGAAGATCAACGAGCTGCTGATCGAGCACGCGCGGCAGGGCAGGTTCGTCGTGCGGCTGAAGGGGGGCGACCCCTTCGTCTTCGGCAGGGGCGGCGAAGAGGCGCTCGCGTGCGCTCGCGCCGGCATCCCCGTCGTGGTCGTGCCCGGGGTCACGAGCGCGGTGGCCGTGCCCGCCGCGGCCGGGGTGCCGGTGACCCACCGGGGAGTCAGCCAGGAGTTCCACGTCATCTCCGTTCACGTGGCGCCGGACGATCCGAAATCAACTGTTGACTGGGCGGGACTGGCGAGATCACCGGGAACCCTGGTACTTCTGATGGCTGTTGAACGAATAGCCATGATCGCTGACACACTCATGCGAGACGGACGTTCGCCGGAAACCCCCGTGATGGTGGTACAGGACGGTACTCTTCCGACCCAGCGAGCTCTGTATGCCAGCCTCTCCACGGTGGCGGAGCGCGTGATCGCCGCTGGGACGCGGCCGCCGGCGATCGTGGTCGTCGGTGACGTCGTCAGGGTCGGCCAGGAGATCGAGATGGTTCGAGCGGAGCGGGTTCCGTGAAATCGACTGCGAAGAAGACGGAGTGCGCCGATGAGCACACCGAGCAGTCAGGTGACGCGGTGATCGAGGGGAGGGACAGCGTCCCCGAGACCCCGGAGGAGCAGACGATAACGTTCCAGGCGATCAGTGCCGGCGACGACGACCCCCGTCACGCCGGAATCCCCGCGAAGCGCGCCCCGGCCGCCTCCGGCCACAAGCCCGCCTCCACCGACGACGCGGTTACGGGTGACCGGGGCACAACCGACGCTGTTAAGGATGACCAGGGCACAAACGAGGACAACGCCGCGACCGGTGACGGGGCCGCGACCGAGGACAACGCCGCGACGGCTGGCGACGGCGCGATCATTGAAGGGCATGTCGGCGCTCGTTCGTCCGACGAGCGCGACGCGCGGTCCGGCGACGCGCGACTCGATGACGAGCGATCGGGTGGCGGGCTTGTGAACGACGCCGGGCCCGGTCCGGCCGCGTTCGATGTGTTCGCCCCGGTCAAGGCACAGGCCGCTCAGGTGACGACCGGGGACGGCGGCACGGGTGAGGCCGCCCCCGGTTGGCCCGCGTTCGACGCTTTCGCCCCGGTGAAGGCGGTGCCGGAGGCCGTCACCGCCGAGGCGCGGGACCTTTCCTCCACTCCGGGGACCGTTTCCGCCGACCCGCTTGACCTCTTACCCGCGCAGAAGGACTTCTCCGACAGTGAGGACATCTCACGCAAGACGGAAGATGCTTCCGCCGCGAAGTCCGACATCTGGGCCGTACAGCAGGACATCCCACCCGCGCCGGAGGACGTCCCACCCGCGCCGGAGGACGTCCCACCCGCGCCGGGGGACGTCTCCGCCGGCGCCG